>NZ_JBCOMH010000008.1:99606-142224 GCF_040924265.1 Ruminococcus sp. RTP21198st1_G1_RTP21198_201120 | reverse complement strand
GCGTGTTTACTTGCCTTACTGCCTGCTTGTGCGATTGTGCGATAGGGGGTAAAGGGTAATACTAACCTTTACCCCCTGCATACCTACTTCCGATTTTTTCGGATTTAGGCATAAAAAATAGATGTGATACGTTTCGTAACACATCTATTGTAAACCAACAGAATAGAGTAAAAAAGTTGTGAAAAGGGCTTGACAAAGCGGCAGAGATAGTGTATAATATATTACTGTAATTGGTTTGCTGCTATGGCTCAGTAGGTAGAGCACGTCCTTGGTAAGGACGAGGTCACCGGTTCAAGTCCGGTTAGCAGCTCCAGCAGGGACGTGTCCCTGCACCCAAATCCGCTATCATTTATGGTAGCGGATTTTTTTGTCGCCGCCCATGGGTACGATACCCTACACACAAAAAACACCGCCCGAACTCCTCGGACGGTGTTATATTTTTATCTCGTATTACAGATTTGTATACTCCATAAGGCTCTTATCCACCTCACGGGCAACATCTCTGCCCTCTCTGATAGCCCATACTACAAGTGACTGTCCTCTGCGCACGTCGCCTGCGGCAAAGACGTTCTTCACGTTCGTCTGATGTGTGCCGTCGGCTGTTGCGATATTCGTTCTGCCGTCTACCTCAACGCCAAAAGCCTTTGTGAGATAGCTTTCAGATCCCAGAAAGCCTGCCGCAATAAGAACAAGCTCGGTTTCTACCTTGTATTCGCTGCCCTCAACAGGCTTCATTATCGTTCTGCCTGACTTAGGGTCTTTCTCTGGGGAGAGCTTTACAAGCACTGCGCCCTTAAGATTGCCCTTTTTGTCTTTGAGAAACTCCTTGACAGTTGTCTGATAAACTCTCGGGTCATGACCGAACACACCGATAGCTTCCTCCTGACCATAATCTGTCTTGCAGACCATTGGCCACTGCGGCCATGGGTTGTTCTCAGCTCTCGTGTCAGGAAGCTTTGGCATCATTTCAAGCTGCAAAACGCTCTTTGCGCCATGTCTTACGCTTGTACCAACGCAGTCATTTCCTGTATCTCCGCCACCTATTACCATGACGTTCTTGCCCTTTGCGGAAATGTGGTTTTTATCCGTAAGACCGCCGTTCAGCAGCGCCTTAGTTGTGGATTTCAGAAAATCCACTGCAAAATAGATACCCTTTGCATCTCTGCCCTCGGCTTTGATATCTCTAGGATTTGAAGCACCACAACAAAGTATTACTCTGTCGAAGTCCTTGAGAAGCTCAGCCGCTGTGATATCCTTGCCCACATTAACGCCTGTGCGGAACTCGATGCCCTCTTCTTTCATTATGTTTATCTTGCGCTCGATTATCTGCTTTTCAAGCTTCATGTTCGGTATGCCGTACATAAGCAGACCGCCCACTCTGTCCTCACGCTCGAAAACCGTTACACTGTGACCTCTCTGATTGAGCTGGTCAGCGGCAGCAAGACCTGACGGGCCTGAGCCTATAACAGCGATAGTCTTTCCTGTCCTTACCTTTGGCACTCTTGCTGACGCATATCCGCAGGCATAGGCATTTTCAATAATGCCGTATTCGTTAGCCTTTGTGGTAACAGCGTCGCCGTTAGCTCCGCAGGTGCAGGCTTTTTCGCAAAGTGCAGGACAAACTCTTGATGTGAACTCAGGAAAATTGTTCGTCATATGAAGTCTGTAATATGCCTGCTCCCAGTTGCCCTTGTATATAAGGTCGTTCCATTCAGGGATAAGATTGTTAAGCGGACAGCCCGAAAATGCGTTGCCTATCTTCATTCCTGCCTGACAGAACGGCACACCGCAGTCCATACATCTTGCTCCCTGCTTCTGCTGCTCCTCCTTTGAAAGAGGAGTGTGAAATTCATTAAAATTCTTTATACGTTCCTCAACAGAGAACGCTGCTGCGTCCTCACGCTTATAGTCCATAAAACCAGTTGGCTTTCCCATATCTCAACTATACTTGCTTTCACGGCAAGTATATCCTCCTTTCGATTTTAAAAGTACAATATCTCATGTGCGCAGGCTTACTGCTTGCCGTTGATGATCTGATAGAATGCTTCTATCTGCGCCTGATCACTACTCATACCCTTTTCTTCCATTGAAGCTATAGCAGACATCATCTTCTTGTAATCGTGAGGGATTATCTTCTTGAACTTAGGCAGATATTCCTCAAAGTTATCAAGAATACGCTTGCCCTTTTCAGAGCCTGTTGCGTCAACGTGCTGCTGGATAAGGTCTTTGAGCTGAATTATATCGTACTTCTCCTTGACCTCAGAGAAAAGTACCATTTCCTTGTTGAGTCTTGTGTAAAGGTGTCTGTCCTCGTCAAGAACGTAAGCTACACCGCCCGACATACCTGCCGCAAAGTTTTTGCCCGTCTTGCCGATAACTACCACACAGCCGCCTGTCATATACTCACAGCCGTGGTCGCCAACGCCCTCGACAACTGCCACTGCGCCTGAGTTTCTTACGCAGAAACGCTCGCCTGCAACACCGTCGATGAACGCCTTACCGCTTGTTGCGCCGTAAAGTGCAACGTTACCGATAATGATATTGTCCTCGGCTTTGAAAGTGGAATCCTTTGGAGGATAAACAACGAGCTTACCGCCTGAAAGTCCCTTGCCGAAATAATCGTTAGAGTCGCCCACAAGCTCGAGGGTCAAGCCGTTCGGGATAAATGCGCCGAAGCTCTGTCCGCCTGAGCCGTTGCAGACTATCTTGTATGTATCGTCAGCAAGTGTGTTA
The DNA here is from genome assembly GCF_040924265.1 of Ruminococcus sp. RTP21198st1_G1_RTP21198_201120. Taxonomy (NCBI): domain Bacteria; kingdom Bacillati; phylum Bacillota; class Clostridia; order Eubacteriales; family Oscillospiraceae; genus Ruminococcus; species Ruminococcus sp. RTP21198st1_G1_RTP21198_201120. Next base: position 139,491 of record NZ_JBCOMH010000008.1, on the reverse strand, counting down.
TAATACTTTCTTGTTATCTCTGAGCCGAAGATAGTACCGAATGAACGGTCTGTGTTCTTGACATTTACTGTGATAGACTTCTTCTCACCACTCTCAAGATTTTTCTCGAACTCCTTCATGAGTACCTTTTCATCAAGAGTGTTTTCAAGCTTGAAGTCATACTTGGATTTCTTGTTGTATTCTACCTTTTCTGAAACGTAATCAGAGTTGATGATATTAGAAAGGTCAACTTGTGCCGCAGTGCCTGTGATACCAGCCTTTGGCTTGATAAGGTCAATTCTTCCCACAAGCTCGTCAACTGTTCTTACGCCAAGCTTTGACATATATTCTCTAAGCTCGGAAGCCACGAATATCATAAAGTTCATTACATATTCAGGCTTGCCGGGGAACTTCTTTCTAAGCTCCGGGTTCTGTGTTGCAACACCAAATGGGCAAGTATCAAGATTACATACTCTCATCATTGCACAGCCGAGTGTTATCAGCGGAGCTGTTGCAAAGCCGAACTCCTCTGCGCCAAGGATCGCTGCGATAACAACATCACGGCCTGTCATGAGCTTGCCGTCTGTTTCGATAACGACCTTGTTTCTAAGACCGTTCTTGATAAGGGTCTGATGTGCTTCTGCAAGTCCAAGTTCCCATGGAAGTCCTGCATTGTAGATAGAGTTTCTCGGAGCCGCACCTGTACCGCCGTCATAGCCTGAGATAAGGATAACACCTGCGCCTGCCTTTGCAACGCCTGCCGCAACTGTACCAACACCGCACTCAGAAACAAGCTTTACAGAAATTCTTGCGTTCTTGTTTGCGTTTTTCAGGTCATAGATAAGCTGAGCCAAGTCCTCGATAGAGTAGATATCGTGGTGTGGCGGAGGTGAGATAAGCGACACGCCAGGTGTGGAGTGTCTTGTTTTAGCTATCCATGGATAAACCTTTTTGCCAGGGAGATGACCGCCCTCGCCAGGCTTTGCTCCCTGTGCCATTTTTATCTGTATCTCATCAGCAGATGTGAGGTATCTTGAAGTTACACCGAAACGTCCCGAAGCCACCTGCTTGATAGCTGAACATCTGTCCTCAGAAGTACCCTTTGTGAGAAGTCTGTCAAGGCTCTCACCGCCCTCGCCTGAGTTTGACTTGCCGTGAAGTCTGTTCATTGCGATAGCAAGTGCTTCATGAGCTTCCTGCGAGATAGAGCCGTAGGACATAGCGCCCGTCTTAAATCTTCTTACAATAGAATCAACGCTCTCAACTTCCTCCAGTGGAACAGGATTTTCAGCAAAGTTGAAATCCATAAGACCTCTGATGTTCACAGGGTCCATTTCCTCAGAGATAAGCTTTGAATACTTCTTGTATGTTTCATAGTCACCAGTCCTTGCAGCCTGCTGGAGCAGATAGATAGACTGAGGATTGTAGAGATGCTCCTCCTTGCCGCTTCTGAACTTGTGGCTTCCTCTTGATTCAAGCTCTGTGTCTGTGCCAAGTCCAAGAGGGTCAAAGGCTGATGTATGAAGTCTGTCAACATTTTTCTCGATGTCAGATATTGTGATACCGCCTATTCTGCTGACAGTACCTGTGAAATACTTGTTTATAACGTCCTGACCGATACCGATAGCCTCGAATATCTGTGAGCCTTGATATGACTGTATAGTAGAGATACCCATTTTTGAAGCTATCTTTACGATACCATGGAGAACAGCCGCATTATAATCGTCAACAGCGGCATAGTAATCCTTGTCGAGAAGGTCGTCAGCAATAAGCTCGTGGATAGTTTCCTGAGCAAGATAAGGGTTGATAGCGGAAGCACCATAGCCAAGCAGTGTTGCAAAATGATGAACTTCTCTAGGCTCGCCGCTTTCGAGGATAATAGCAAGAGATGTTCTCTTCTTTGTAACAACAAGGTGCTGATGAAGCGCTGATACTGCAAGCAGTGACGGGATAGCAAGGTGGTTCTCGTCAACTCCCCTGTCTGAAAGGATAAGGATATTTGCGCCCTCGCTGAACGCCTTGTCTGCTTCTATATAAAGTCTGTTTATAGCCTTTTCAAGTCTTGTGTTCTTATAATAAAGTATAGGGATAACAGCTACCTTAAAGCCAGGAATGTGCATATTCTTTATTTTAAGGATATCTGTTGAGGTAAGGATAGGGTCGTGTATCTTCATTACCTTGCAATTTTCAGGCTTTTCTTCAAGAATGTTGCCGTCCTCACCGATATAGACAGTTGTGGAGGTAACTATTTCCTCTCTGATAGCGTCTATAGGCGGATTTGTTACCTGTGCAAAGAGCTGTTTGAAGTAGTTGAACAGTGGCTGAGGCTCTTTTGAAAGCACCGCAAGCGGGCTGTCTGTACCCATAGCGGCAATAGACTCAGAGCCGTTCTTTGCCATTGGCAGGATAGATGTCATAACGTCCTCATAAGTATAGCCAAAAGCTTTCTGAAGTCTTTGTCTTTCCTCGTAGCCGTGTTCCTCTACCTTGATGTTTGGTATCTTAAGGTCTTTAAGTCTGACAAGGTTGCTGTCAAGCCACTCGCCGTAAGGCTGCTTTGAAGCGTAGTATTCCTTAAGCTCGTCATCGTCGATAACTCTGCCCTGAACAGTATCAACAAGAAGCATTTTGCCTGGGCGAAGTCGTTCCTTTTCAACGATATTGTCTGACGGGATAGGAAGTGCGCCAACCTCAGATGAAAGGATAAGATTGCCGTCCTTTGTGATATAATATCTTGACGGACGCAGACCGTTTCTGTCAAGCACTGCACCCATGATATCTCCGTCAGAGAAAAGGATAGAAGCAGGTCCGTCCCATGGCTCCATCATAGTTGCGTAATACTGATAGAAGTCTTTCTTAGCCTGACTCATCGTGCCGTTGTTATCCCATGGCTCAGGGATCGTTATCATGACAGCCAGTGGCAGATCCATTCCACTCATGACCAAAAATTCAAGTGTGTTGTCGAGCATTGCTGAGTCAGAGCCTTCTGTGTTTACAACAGGTGTGACTTTATCAAGGTCTCCCTTCAAATGCTCAGACTTCATCGTTTCCTCACGAGCGAGCATTTTATCAGCATTGCCTCTGATAGTGTTTATCTCACCGTTGTGAACGATCATTCTATTAGGATGAGCTCTCTGCCAGCTTGGGTTTGTGTTGGTAGAAAATCTTGAATGTACCATAGCGATAGCAGACTCGTAGTCCTTATCCTGAAGGTCAGGGAAGAACTTTCTGAGATCCTGCACAAGGAACATTCCTTTATATACTATAGTTCTGCTTGAAAGCGATACAACGTAGGTGTCCTCATTCGACTGCTCGAACACACGTCTTGCAACATATAGCTTGCGGTCAAAATCAAGACCCTTTTTAACGCCCTTTGGACGCTTGATGAAGCACTGCATTATGGCAGGCATACACTGGGCAGCTCTCTTGCCAAGCACCTCAGGCTTTGCAGGAACGACTCTCCAGCCAAGGATCTCCAGACCCTCTTTTTCGGCGATTATCTCAAACATCTTCTTTGCCTGATTTCTCGCAAGCTCGTTCTGTGGGAAGAAGAACATACCAACGGCATAGTCTCTCTCCTCGCCAAGCGTGATTCCAAGCTCAGCGGCGGCGATCTTCTTGAAGAATTTATGTGAGATCTGAAGCAGGATACCTACTCCGTCACCTGTTTTGCCCTCTGCGTCCTTACCAGCACGATGCTCAAGCGTTTCAACGATAGTCAGCGCATTTGCAACAGTATCGTGGCTCTTTTTGCCCTTAATGTTCACAACAGCACCTATTCCGCAGTTATCATGCTCGAATTTCGGTGAATACAGGCTTTTTACATTAGTCATATCCTCCATGCGTTCCATTTTTATCACCCTTTCCTGCCAAACTGTAAAAAAATTATAGCTTATCGTTCAGCAACGTATGTTATTTCACGGCTCATAGCCGATTTTTAGCTGTTTTTAATAAAAAAATTTGCAGGAAGAAATTAAAATCCTGCAATCCTGCATAAGCGCAAGTAAACCCAAAGCGTGGTTTTTCACACAAATGCAAGAAAATAGCCTTTTGCCGTCTTTTTTGGCGGCTTAATCATTATAACACACATTACAGCAAAATGCAAGAGCGAATGATAAAACTTGCATAAATTCATTATTAATTTTTAGTTAATCGGTATACATATATAACTTATGATTTCATATCGCTTTCCTAGGTAAACCTTGCAAACTAACGTAACAACGCTCTTTTCAGCTTATTTACAGCCATTTTCAGCGGAGAATCGTACTCTTTGTAAAAATGCTAATAATCCTTAGAATTGTTCCAGTCACCACCCCATTTCCAGCCATGACGCCTGAAAATGCAATAGCAAAGGTCTGTTCTGTCAATCTTGTGATCAAAAGCCTTGTCACGGTCTGCATACTCTGTAGCATTGGCAGGCATGACCTTATCCCCCACTATATAGGGATTTATAAGAGGGTTTATGTCTATCGCCCTGCCGTAACTGTGAGCCGAAATAGTGTTTGTACCAGCCACCACCCTATAGTTGAAGGCAGAGGAATTGTTATCCGCCATTGACCTTTCATCATCAGCGTCATACTCGTCCACGAGCTTGATTTTTTCTATCTCATAACCGCCCTCGAAAAGCTCATAGAAGATATCCAGAACCTCCTGCGCAAGCTTCCTCGCCACGATAAGCTCCCCAGACTGCACCTTATGCTCAAAGTCATAATATCTCACACGCAGATAGGCAAGGTCGCCCAGCTTCACATAGGGATTTTCCTTATAGGAAACGCCTTTGATACGCTCTATCACCTCATTTGGAAGCTCCTCAGCCGTAAAGCCCTCTCTGTATAATATCTTTTCCATAAAAAACACTCCTTACAAAAAGCGGTCAAGGCATGATACCTTGACCGTCCTTATTATTTATCCGCAGACTTGTAGTACATAACAACAGGCGTACCGTAAGGCACGTTGTCATAAACATATTTGGCGTCGTCATAGCTCATATTTATACAGCCGTGAGAGCCGTTGTATTTGTATATCTCACCGCCGAAATATCCGCCTCGCCACGTTGAATCGTGAAGACCTATTCCGCAGAGAGAAACGTTGTTCCAGAAGTTGCACTTTGTATCCCACTCGTCGCCATCGGCATTTGTGTCTTTCATACGCTTGTTGGTCTCCTTTGACCACAGCTTATAAACACCGGGGAGAGTTGTTCTCGCCTTAGATGTGGTCTGACCTGAAACTATATAGGTATCGAGCTTTTTCTTACCCTTTTCATAATACCACAGGTGCTGGTCGGTAAGGTCTATCTCGATATAAGTGTCGCCTATATCATCGTCCTTGCTTCTCGCAGACTCAACGCCTGTAAAGTCATAATAGCCGGTACTGTAATAGATAGGGTCTACCTTGTCAACGCTCTCGCCCTTTTCAAGCATATCCACAAGATCGTCACAAGTCTTTTCCTGATCTATCCACCAGCCGTATTTAGCATCAGAGCTTGTCGGCACGATTATGTCGCCCTGCAAAGTGGCGTGGAATTTTCTCTTAGTATTATATGTATCATACTTCTTTGCGAGCTTTTCCACATACTCCATGGCTTTCTTTCTGTCCACAGTGTAGCTTCCGTCATCTTTGAGCTTTATGATCTTCATAAGCTCCTCGCCCGTGAGAGTTTCTGTGGTGTAGTCAAAATCATATGTGACAGAAAGCTGGAAAACATCATTTCGTTTCTTGCAATCGTCCTCAAGGTCTGCGCTCTTCACCTCAGGAAGGGAATAACAACCTGTGTCTTTGTCAAGCTCAACGCTAAGCTCACCTGTCGCCACGCTTTGCGTAACATAAGCTTCAAGCTTTTTCATATCGGTTATCTTGTTTCCCTGCACCTCAGGGGTGATAACATAAGCCGTCTTATCCTCGTTAAGACCAAGCTTTGCATCGGCAGTTTCAACATCGCCCCAGTTTGCTTTCTCCACAAGTTTCTGAAGCTTCTCAACATCAAATGTGATGTCCTCATTAAAACTATAGGTGGAGTTCTGTATAAATCCAGAGAACCATGTTTTTCTGTTCACGCTGTCATAGATCTTCTGAAGCTCGTCCTTGCCGCTTAGTCTGTAATCAAAATCAGCTGTCTTGAAAACAACAGGCGTGCCGTCGATAGTTTTGACCGTAAGCTCATAAGGCATATCGTTCACCCCGAGCAGATCGCAAGCCTGTTCAAATGTCCTTCCGCCCACGTCAATGCCATTCACTGTTGTGCCGCTCAGGAATCTGTTGCTATAGTAAGCTCTTCCAATGAAATATCCTCCGCCCACAACTATCACGATAGCCGCTGCCGCAGTGCCGCAGATAATGCCGATATTGTTGCGTTTTTTCTTTCTTTTCTTATTCTTTGATGAACCTTTGACAGAGCTGTTTTTCTTCACAGATGCCGCAGTCTTTTTCTTTATTTTTGTGGAATTTTCCGTCATCAATTATCCTCCTGTACAAAATGACGTTCGGCATTTGCCGACAATGTATCAAGAATAATTATATCATGCTTTTTTCCTTTTGTCTATAGGATAGACTGAAAAATTTGTCACAAAAAGAGTGCCGGATATTATTATTTAATGTACAAATAAACGTACTGCAAACAAACTGCACGCAAACACAGAAAAAAATATCGGGCAGATAACTCCACCCGATACAATATCAATCTTTTATATACTTGTTCTTGACCTCGCTGTAGGTCTTGCAGAAGCGGTCATGGGAGATATACGCTCCCCAGCTCATGTTATCGTCCACCTGAGGGTCCATAACATATACCTGACCGTTTATCGTTACCTCCACCCACATATGATAGCCGTAACCGCCTGCCGCCATAGCGGTCTTGCCGTCAACGGTCTTTGCGTCAAAGCCTATGTAGCCAAGCATTGCGGCGTAAACGTAAGAATATTCTGTGCAAGTGCCGTAACCGTCCTCAAGAACAGCCTTGACAGGATTTGCCCAGCCGCCGTAATCGTAGACCGTGTTCTTTATAATATAATCGTAGCAAGCCACAGCCTTTTCGTAGTTTGTCATATCATCTGATATTATCTTATGGAGATATTTCAGAAGTATCTTTTCTTCCTTTGCGCTGAGCGTCGCCTTTGGATCAAGCACTGCAGAATTAAGTCGCTGTGCAGGGGTCTTGCCGTTGTCGACAACAGGCGCAGTGGTTGTAGTTGTAACAGGCTTTTTAGTTGTTGTCACCTTAGTGGTGGTGGTCTTTTTCTTGGTAGTAGTCACCGCAGGCGTTGAGGTCGTAACAGGGGCAGTTGTTGTCTTTGCAGTGGTAGTAGTTTTTGCAGTAGTAGTTTTCACTGTTGTAGTCTTTTTTGTAGCCTTTGAGGCAACAGTATCGCTGTCAGTAGTGCTGACAGGGGCGGAAGTAACAGCAGAAACCTTTGTTTCAGACTTTGAAGCCTGCTGAGTTTTCTTTGTCACAAGGCTTACTGATATGCTAAGCTTTGTGTCAGCGGAAGTCACGCTCTGCACTGCGGTCACTGACGCTGGCTTCTGTGATACTACAGAGGTCGTTACGCTCTCTGATCTCAAAGCTGTTTCGGAAGCTGACTTTGTTGCCTTTGTTGTTTCGCTTTTTGCAGTTTTTACAGCCTTTACAGCCTCGGTCTGAGAATTTTTCGCAGTTTCCTTGACGGCTGATGTTGTAAGAACAGTTGTGATATCCCCGATCTGCTCAGATGTTTCCTTGTCAGAAACAGCAGAAATGACCTTTGCATTTTCAGGCGGCATGACCGCACATGGCTGGATAACGTTTTTATCAAGTGTCGCAAAAGTCACAGCAGATACTGTCACAACTCCGCAGGCAGAAAGCACAGCCACACAGCGGGATATTCCCGACTTCAAATAACCCAATTCAGAACGCTCCTTTCAAATGTGATAAACTACACCATATTATAATGAATAAGGTTACAAAAGTCAAGGGGTGTTGTAATCAAATTGTAATTTTCAAGCCGTTTTTTCGCTCGTTTATGAAGTTTATATGAACGTCAAGTTACAACCATTGTACATTTTATATCCCAGGAACGACAATAAGGGTTCTATTTTTATCACTTTTAACAAATTTCGCAAAACTTTTATTAATAATACCGAAAAACGGACACCTGCGTTACAAAAGCCCATATTTTCCACGATATTTTACATATCTATCCACAAAATCACCCACGCAAAAAAAGAACGCAGACACAAGCCAGCGTTCCTTTTTTTGAAGTATATGAAGTATATATGGAGAAAAAAGTATATGTGTAAATTTCATCTTTTTGTCTTTCTCTTATTGTGTTTATATTATACTCCGCCAATGTGACAGTTTTATGATAATGTGCTGAAAACTAATACACAAAAAATAAGTGCAAAAAAACGCCTGCCATACGACAGACGTTTTCTCTTAGTTTAAGTAAATTACTCAGCCTGAGGTGCTCCTACAGGGCAAGTACCTGCGCAAGAACCGCAGTCGATGCACTCGTCAGCGTTAATAGCACACTTACCGTCAGCCTCGGAGATAGCTCCTACTGGACATGCGTCCATGCAAGCGCCGCAGCCGATGCACTCATCACTAATCTTATAAGCCATTTTCACAGACCTCCTTGCATAAATTCTACAAGTATCATATCAAATACTATACTTATATAATAACACATTTTCTGAAAAAATCAAGAGGTTTTCGGCATTTCATAAAAATTTCACATAGATTTTAAGTGATTTTTCGGTTAGTATTCACTAATCAGCTAGATGCTTGCCAATTCCTGCTGTGAGATAAGTGCAAATCCTGCTTCACTCAAAGCTTCCAGAGCGGCTGTAACGTTCTCTACTCTAAGGATAAGATAAGCCGTGTTTTCCTTAGTGTTTATGAATGCAGAATACATATACTCAACGCTGATGTTGTCATTGTAGAGAGCTTTCATTGCTTCTGAAAGTCCGCCTGGGCGGTCATTTATCTCCACTGCAAGCACCTGAGTGGTGGTAACGGAAAAGCCCTCTGTTTTCAAGGCTGAAACTGCTTTTTCAAAATCGTCAACGATAAGTCTGAGAATACCGAAATCCTTTGTGTCAGCAAGCGACATTGCACGGATATTCACATCATTATCCCCAAGTATTTTTGTAACGGCAGACAATCTGCCAGGTCTGTTTTCAATAAAAACCGAAAGCTGTTTTACTGTCATAAAATTACCCCCTGTCTTTTAGACAAGCTTTCTCTTGTCGATAACTCTTACTGCCTTGCCCTCAGAACGCGGAATGCTCTTTGGCTCAACAAGTCTTATCTTCGCCTTGATGCCAAGGATATTATGGATATCGTTGGATATCTTCTTTTCAAGATCCTCGATAGACTTGACAGTATCAGAGAACATATCGTCATTAAGCTCGACTCTTATCTCGAAAGTATCAGAATTGTTCACCCTGTCAACGACTATCTGATAGTTAGGGCTTGCCTTTGATATCTTAAGAAGCACTGACTCTATCTGCGATGGGAACACGTTTACGCCCTTAATGATGAGCATATCGTCGCTTCTGCCCATTGGCTTGCACATTTTGACAAGAGTTCTGCCACATGAGCATTTCTCTCTTGTAAGAATACAAATATCTCTTGTTCTGTATCTCAGCAGAGGGAAAGCTTCCTTTGTGATACTTGTGAATACAAGCTCGCCCTTTGAGCCTTCAGGAAGCACCTCTCCTGTGTCAGGGTCGATTATCTCTGCGATAAAGTTGTCCTCATTGATGTGCATACCGGACTGTGCTTCGCACTCGAAAGCTACGCCAGGACCGCTTGTTTCTGTCAGACCATAGATATCGTAAGCCTTGATACCAAGAAGCTTCTCTATCTCATGACGCATTTCCTCCGTCCAAGGCTCAGCACCGAAGATACCAGCTTTGAGTGTAAGCTCCTCTGGCTTTATGCCCATTTCCTTTACAGTTTCACCTATATAAGCGGCATATGACGGAGTACAGCACAGGATAGTAGAACCGAGATCCTGCATGAACTGTATCTGTCTTTCTGTGTTTCCTGATGACATTGGCAGAGTAAGACAGCCCACCTTATGAGAGCCGCCGTTAAGACCTGCTCCGCCTGTAAAAAGTCCATAGCCATATGCAACGTGGCAAACGTCGTCTTTTGTTCCGCCTGCGGCAACTATAGCTCTTGCACAGCAATTTTCCCAAAGGTCGATATCATGCTGAGTGTAGAAAGCCACAACTCTCTTGCCTGTGGTTCCGCTTGTGGAATGTATTCTCACGCACTCTGAAAGCGGCTTTGCAAGCAGACCGTAAGGATAAGCCTCACGCAGATCAGCCTTTGAAAGGAACGGCAGCTTGTGCAGGTCCTCAATGCCGTGGATATCATCAGGCGTTACGCCCTTTTCTTCCATAAGCTTCTTGTAGTATGGCACATTGTCCCAGACGTGCTTGACCTGCTTGACAAGTCTTTCGCTCTGGAGCTTTTTCATGTCCTCGTGCGCCATGCACTCGATCTCTTCGTTCCAATATTTTCCCATTGGAACACACCTCCTGTTAAAATGGTTTCGGTCATATTACTCGGGTATCAACTTTGCACAAGTATCATACGCCGTACATTTCTTCAAGCATCTTAATGCCTGTTTTCGTTTTGAACACCTTGTCACGGAAGCTTTTTATGCTCTCTTTGGAAAGGCTGTCCTCGAAAGCGTTCACAAGGAAATCTGCTTCCAAGAGTATCTGCCAGTCAAGCCCCTGGGCGCCCTCATAGGTGTGATGATGTGCGATAAGAAAGCACACCCTGTCTATGATATCCTCGTCAAAGTCAAGCTCTGTGAGCATTTTCCGTGCAGGCTCAGGACCTAACTGTTCCTGAAGCTTTCCGCCGCAGTGACCCTTGCCGTATCTCTCCTCCGCAGGCTTTATGCCTATATCATGCACCACCGACGCAACGTCAAGACAGTACATAGCACGGATATCAAGCCCCTCTGCCCTGCCGATAACACGGGCAAAGGTATGCACCTTTATAAAGTGCTGTATACGCTTAGGGTCGCCGCTGAAAAACTCGGTCATTTTTATGATAAGACCGCTTATCTCGTCCATTATTTTACCTCTCTGCCGAGAGCGAACGCCTTTTTATTCAGTTCAAGGAACTTTGCAGGAACACAGTTTTCAAGAGCCTTCTGCCAAACGTCCTCGTCAAAAGCCATTTTAGTTGACACAACACCCATGAGAACAACGTTTGAAGCCTTTGCAGTACCAGCCTGCTCTGCAAGTGCCAGTGCGTCAACAGCGATAACGTCAACGCCCTCTGCTTTAAGCTTGCCTATGATATCCTCAGGATAAACAGCCGCACCTGTGATAACAGGCATTGGGTCTATCTGCTGAGTTGAAGTGATGATATGTCCGCCCTTCTTGAGATATGAAACATATCTTGCGGCTTCAAGCTGTTCAAAGCTGATGATGATATCAGCTTCGCCTTTTTCAACTACAGGCGAGCATACCTCGCTGCCGTACTTAACGTATGTAACAACAGAGCCGCCACGCTGGCTCATTCCGTGTACCTCGCTGACCTTGACATCAAACCCCTGTGAGAGAAGCACGTTTCCTATTATTCTTGACGCAAGCAGTGAACCCTGTCCGCCTACGCCCACTATCATAATTGATCTTGTTTTCATTATTTACACCTCGAAATATATGTTATCATTAGTCGCATATCGCACCCAGCTTACACATTTCCTTGCATATGCCGCAGCCTACGCACTGTGTATGGTCGATAACGCACTTGCCGTCATGGATAGATATAGCAGGACAGCCTATCTTCAAGCACTGCTTACAGCCAACGCACTTATCCTTGTTTACCTTGAGAGGTGGATTGTGCTTTACATATTTAAGAAGTGCGCATGGACGTCTTGAAATAATAACGCTTGGTTCTTCCTTGGCAAGCTCTTCCTTGATAACAGCCTCTGTTTCAGCCATGTGATATGGGTCAACGACTCTTACGCTCTTGATACCAAGTGAATGGCAGAGCATTTCAAGGTCAACGGCATAAGCAGGGTCGCCCTTAAGGTTTTTACCGGTTGTAGGGTTCTGCTGATGACCCGTCATACCTGTGATAGAGTTATCGAGAATGATAACAGTTGAATTTGTGGAGTTATATGCAACGTTCACAAGACCTGTCATACCGCTGTGCATGAATGTAGAGTCACCGATAACGGCAACAGACTTCTTCTCAGCCTCTGCACCTCTTGCCTTGTTAAATCCGTGAAGTCCGCTGATAGAAGCACCCATGCAGATAGTTGAATCCATAGCACAAAGCGGTGCTGTTGCGCCGAGAGTGTAACAGCCGATATCGCCTGATACCATAACGCCCAGCTTATGCAGGCAATAGAACAGACCTCTGTGAGGACATCCCGGACACATAACAGGAGGTCTTACAGGCACGTTATCCTCAAATGTGATATACTCAGGCTTCTCGCCAAGTATCTTTTCAGCAACGATAGTCTGTGATATCTCGCCCATAAGGCTGAAAAGCTCCTTGCCGATAACGTTCACACCGTTCTTCTTGCAATGTGTTTCGATAACATCGTCAAGTTCCTCGATCACATAGACCTTTTCGCACTTTGCGGCAAAGTCCTTTATTATCTGAATTGGCATTGGGTTTACGATACCGAGTTTGAGATATGAAGCCTTGTCGCCAAGTGCTTCCTTTGCATACTGATATGAGATACCGCTTGTGATAACGCCTATCTTTGTATCGTTCATCTCTACCTTGTTGAGTGGTGAAGTTTCGGCATAATCAGCGATAGCTTTCATTCTTGCCTCAACAACAGGGTGACGGCGGATAGCGTTACCAGGCATCATAACATACTTCTGGATATTCTTTTCATATGGGATATTCTCCCTTTCCTCTCTCTCGCAAAGCTCAACAGCTGACTGAGAGTGAGAAACTCTGGTGGACAGTCTTACGATAACAGGAACATCGAACTTTTCAGAAAGCTCGAAAGCAGCCTTAGCAAACTCCTTGCACTCTCCTGAATCGGAAGGCTCTATCATCATTGTCTTAGAAGCGATAGCATGGTGACGTGAATCCTGCTCGTTCTGTGACGAGTGCATACCAGGGTCATCGGCGACAGCTATTACCATACCTGCCGTTACGCCTGTGTAGCCTGCTGTGTAAAGAGGGTCAGCGGCAACGTTAAGACCAACGTGCTTCATTCCGCAGAAGCTTCTTGCACCACCTATAGAAGCACCAAGAGCAACTTCCATTGCCACCTTTTCATTAGGCGCCCACTCAGCATATACCTCGTCATATTTTGCAACAGCTTCTGTTATCTCAGTTGACGGAGTACCAGGGTAAGATGATACAACCTTACAGCCTGCCTCATACAGACCTCTTGCAAACGCCTCGTTTCCAAGCATTAGTTTTTTCATACAATAAATCTTTCCTTTCACTGCACCGACCATTTTTTCGTGGTCGGTAGAAATAAACAATAATTAAAATAGATACAAGTAATTATACCACAAATTTCACCAAAATGCAACAACTTTTTTGATTTAAAGCACCAATAGAGCGTTATAAAAAGTTTGCTTACGGCAATTTTGTCAGTTTGCATAAAATATCAAGGGAGCTTCTGTGCAAAAATTCACCTATAGGCACACATACACGCACACATGAAACGTGCAGCGCACGTTTTGAGCAACAAAAAATAGATTGCCGACAGGCGATACAAGAGTGTTGCAAAAGGCTTAAACAAGCGGGACGTCGAGGGCGCCGTCCCCTACAATCAACGTAAATACGCTGTTTGTATGTAGGGGCGAACAGTGTTCGCCCGTTGATTTGACATTTTTGCAATAAAATAAATCGCCGCCAGGCGATACCATAATTCCTCATTCCTCACTCTTAACACTCCTCATTCCTCATTCTTACCTCCTCACTTGTTTAAAAAATTGTACTTGAAAAAAGAGCATAAATGTTGTATAATAACAAGGTATACTTATATTTACGTTCGGAGGATATACATAATGAAAAAATACACACTTGACGAGGTCTACACAGCCGATATGACAGCGTTTCAGAGAGAAAGATATAACAGAGTTGCAGATGAATTTGAAAAGCTTTTCGGTGAAAAGCCAACTGCTTTCTTCTCAGCTCCAGGCAGAACTGAGGTAGGCGGCAACCACACCGACCACAACTTCGGCTGTGTTCTTGCAGCAGGCGTTTCACTCGACGTTATTGCCGCTGTCGCTCCTGACAACGAAGAGAACGTTATTACAATAAAGTCCGAGGGCTTCCCAATGGACACTGTGAACGTTGATGACGACACTATCTACGAAGAGCAGAAAAACACATCTGCGGCACTTATAAGAGGTATGTCCGCAGGCTTTAAGAATAATGGTCACAATGTCGGAGGCTTCAAGGCTTATGCTACTTCAAACGTGCTCAAAGGCTCTGGACTTTCTTCATCTGCGGCTTATGAAGTGCTTATCGGAACTATCCTCAACGGTCTTTACAACGAGGGCGAGGTTTCTGCTGTGGAAATAGCTCAGATAGCTCAGTTTGCGGAAAATGTATATTTTGGCAAGCCGTCAGGTCTTATGGACCAAATGGCTTCATCAGTAGGCGGATTTATCACTATCGACTTTGCTGACGAAAAGCACCCTGTTATCGACTCTGTAAAGTTCGATTTCACAAAAAGCGGTCACGCACTGTGTATCGTTGACACAAAGGGCAACCATGCCGACCTCACCCCTGAGTATGCGGCTATCCCTGCGGAAATGAAGTCTGTTGCGGCTTTCTTTGGAAAAAAGGTGCTGAGAGAGATAACAAAGGAACAGCTTCTTGAAAACATCTGTGCCGTTAGAGAAAAGTGCAGTGACAGAGCTGTGCTTAGAGCGCTCCACTTCTTTGACGATAACGAGAGAGTTGGCAAGGAAGCTTCCGCACTTTCAGATGGCGACTTTGACGCTTTCCTTAGCCTTATCAATGAATCAGGCGATTCATCATTCAAATATCTTCAGAACATCTATGCTTCTTCTGCCCCAAACGAGCAGGGTCTTTCACTTGCTTTGTATCTTGCAAAGCAGGCTCTTGGCGGTGAGGGTGCTTGCAGAGTACACGGCGGTGGCTTTGCAGGAACTATCCAAGCGTTCGTACCTGAAAAGAAGCTTGAAGCTTTCAAGGCTGAAATGGAGAGAGTATTCGGCGAAGGCTCATGCTATGTGCTGTCCATAAGACCTGTTGGCGGCGTGCAGATCGACCTTTAATATAGGAGTTGTCATGAAAAATCCATTTGCAGGCTTGAAGAAAAAGCAGGTGAAGTTGCAGTTTTCCACCTGCGGAGAGATAATGATAGACGGACTTCCCTTTGCTTTCGGAGTGGAGAGTGCAGGGAAAGCGTCAGACAAAGGGCTTTGCGTTTCGATATCTGGTGAAGCTGTCAATGACGGACGTGTTACCTTTTCAAACCTTGAATACTACGAAAACCATGGCGGAAAGATAACCATTGTGAAGCATGGCTTTTCACTTGTCACCAAAAAGGACGGCAAGAAAATTTATCAGGCGAAGTTTACCAAAATACCTATCACCGAAAAGGACACCTCAATGCTTTTCAGAAAGCTCACCGAGGAAGAGGTCGTCCAACGGCTCAACTGCGAGATAGCTTTTAAGGTGACCCCTCATTTCAGCGGTGAGGACACACCCGAAGTCATGCTTACAGTTTATCCTTATGAAAATATGCTCACAGGGTCGGCTGTGCAGTGGCTAAAGGTCACGTCTGACAAGGACTATTTTCTGCACAAATATTCTAATAAATAACAGGAGAGTTTATCCCATATGAGAATGAGAAGAAAGAAAAATCTTGAGGCACGTCTTGAAGCCTGCGGAGATTATATTTTATATCTTGACCGTGACGAGAAGAATTTTCAGGACAAATCAAACAAACAGCTTATTGACTTTGAGAAGATATTCGGAAACAGCAATCCCCTTGTGCTGGAAATAGGCTGTGGAAAGGGTCAGTTTGCAAGAGAGATAGCAAAGAGAAATCCTGACAAGAATTTCCTTGCAGTAGAAAAAAGCAGTAACGTTATAGTTGATGCCGCACAAATGGCTATAGACGAGGGCATACCGAACCTGAGATTTGCAAGGGGCGAGGCTGAATATCTGGATTGCTTTATCCCTGAAAAGTCAGTGGAGTGTATCTATCTTAACTTTAGCTGTCCGTATCCTAAAAATACATATGCACGTCATAGGCTCACATACCGAGCTTTTCTTGAAATATACAGACGTATTCTTGTGGACAAGGGCGAGATATACCAAAAGACCGACAATATGCACTTCTTTGAGTTCTCCTTGGAGGAGTTCTCTGCGGCAAATTACGGACTTAAAAACATTTCTCTCGACCTTCACAACAGTGGCTTCGAGGGCAATATCGTAACGGAATATGAGAAGAAATTCTCAGACATGGGTATGCCTATCTACAGATTGGAGGCGTTCGTAAAATAATGAGCGAGCAGATAAATCCAATTGTCAGCGAGAAAGATATGGGTACTGACGGCAAGCTTCGCAAATGGTCAACAGGCAGAAAAGCCAAGTGGATAATTTGGATAGTCATAATCTTAGCAGTAGCACTCGGCTTCTGGCATCAGCACTATATGCGCTCCGACAGCCAGATAAAAGCCGTTTTCAATGACAATAAGACTAACTTTCAGACCACTGCGGAGTTTATGATAGAAAGCATTTCATGCGAAAAGCCGACACTACCAAAGGGCAAATGCTCCATTAAATCGCTCACTGAAAACAATGCCTGCAAGTCTGTGAAGAAAGAACTTGAGGAGTTGGAGCGCAGGAACGTTACATACATCGACAGCGACGGCTTGACAGTGAAATTCTATACCATTTATGATCATTACTATATTTACCGCTCACCCATAAGCTCATCAGGGGGCGAGGATAACCTCGGTGACGGGTGGTCTTATGTAAAAACAAGTAAAAGCTGATTTTTTATGGACGAAAAAAATTTTTTCGTCCATTTTTTTATGCAATCAAACGGTCTTTACATTCGTGTTATAGATGAAAGGCTTTTCAAAACAACAAAGGAGGTGACAGCTTTGACAAGAGATATTGACTACATAGTTGACAAATTTTCAGACGATATCTACCGAGCGGCACTGGCAGTCACAGGCAGCGTTCACGAGGCGGAGGATATAGTCAGCGAGGTCATAATAAAATATTTCACAAGGCAGGGTGAGCTTTTCTTCAATGATGACGAGCATCTTAAAGCGTGGCTGCTGAGAACGGCGATAAATCTATCCAAAGACCTGCTAAGGTCGGCAGGCAGACGTCTGCGTGCAGAAAATGAGGTAAGTGCAAGCAGCGATTTTTCATCACCTGATATGCAGATAGATGTGCAAAACGCTATAAACAGGCTGGATAAAAAATACAGGATAGTGCTTTATCTTTTTTATTATCAAGGCTGCAAGACCGATGAGATAGCCGACATTTTGGGAACAAGCAAGGGCACGGTCACATCAAGGCTGAAAAGAGCAAGAGAAAAACTAAAGCTTTCACTTTCAGACTACGAAAAGGAGATGAGCGTATGAACGAAAGAGATATAAAGAATTATTTTGCAAACGCAAGCCTATCGGAACAAAAGAAAGATCAGCTCAAAGAAACGCTCAAAAAGCGTTTTCCACAACAAAACGGAGATATAAATACGGATACTTTCACACCACAAACCGAGCCGACACAGCCTGCCATAGTCGCAAGACACAAGGGTGCAAAGGTAGTTGCGGCAGCGGCGGCAGTGGCGCTTGTAATGTCAGGCGGAATTTACATGACAAGAAATATCCATGACTACGAGCCGAACGCAGGCACAGCTCCACCTGCAAACAGCAGTGTATCCGGCGATACAGGTACACTGCAGTTGTGTTCAGCAGACTTTATAAAGCTTGCAGACACAGTGCTTGAAAGCGCAAATTTTACGGTAGGAAATCTCGACATAATACAAAACAGCCCTGCATACTGCGATATTGTCTACAGCGGCAACTATGACGAAAATATCGAGGGCAAGGAACACGGCACAAGGTATTACGTTGACCTGCTGGAGAAAACCGACAGCGGACTTCCAAGCGTGGATTTTTTGACAGATGATAACAGCTATGAGCCAAATTCTTTGGTAATCGATATCCTGTCGGAGATAAAAACCCTTGATGAGGACGCTTTTAACAAGGCGGTGAATTGCAGAATAGAAGCCCATATTGAGAATAACAACTGCAAGATAACCATTTCAGACAGCGATAACAGCGTTTCTCTCAAATACGGAAGCGGCGAAAGCTTCACTGAAAATGCCAAAATTATAGCTCAAACCCTCAAAAATGACCTGCTGGATATCTATGACGAAAGCTCTATGAAAAACCCAGACAATGCCATTTTTAGCTACTCCCCTGCTGACTATAATTATTACAACGATATCATGAACAGCAACAATACAACAGAATATGTAAAGTCAGACTATGCGCAAAATGGATATATCACAAACGAAAGTCTGAACCTCCTGACCCTGAATATCGTCAACGATTCGGACATACAGTTCAATATGGCGACAGATTATTTCACTGTGGATATGTTCACAAACAGATTTACTCTGTATAGCTACGCCAATGACGGAAGCTGGGCGGTGTATGATTCCGCTCCGTTTTCAAGCACCAGCACTGTGGAAGCTGACCCGTCAGCCACGGCGCAGTATATTTTTGAAAAGGCGCAGGCGCTTGTAACAAAGTATAACACCAGCGGCAAGAAGCTTCACTTTGACAATGTGACCTCACTCGACCTTGCGAAAGAGCTTGCAATGTCGTATGTGCCAGATATGGACAAAGAAGATAACATCACGCCGGAGCTTTTCGCATATGGACTTTGGGTAGAAACTCTGCCATATGACAAAGAGTCCAGCTCCTATGATTTATCCGGACTTGACTTTTCAATATACTTTGAAAAGGATAAGGACGGCAGTGCATATGATGTAACCCAGGTGGATGTCACAGTTGAGGGGGATATGGTTTATTCATACACCACTGATGAGCATGACAGCGTTGAAACTTATGACCAAAATGACAGTGCATTATCTTAACAAAACAATGTTGGTAGCTCGGTTGCTCACTAAACAAAGGTAGAGTTACCGAGCCACAAAATAATAGCTATACTCTAAAATAGAGTAGCGAGATAAAAAAACAAAGTTAGTCAACAAACTTGCTAATTAAACAATGGTAAAGTCACCGAGCCACAAAATAAAAGCTATGCTCCAAGATAGAGTAGCGAAGTAAAAAAAGAAAAAAGTGACCTGCAAAGTTAATTGCAAGTCGCTTTTCTTTATGCAATAATATTTATCTGCAAATTAGTTGTTGATGAGCTTCTCGTCATCGTTGTTCCAGCTGTAGAGCTTTCTGATCTCCTTACCAACCTTCTCAGAAGGATGCTCAGCGTGGAGCTTTCTCATAGCCTTGAAGTGTACCTGTGAACCTGCGTCAGACATATCAAGGAGGAAGTCCTTAGCGAATGTACCGTCCTGAATGTCAGACAGAACCTTCTTCATAGCCTTCTTAGTGTCCTCAGTAACGATCTTTGGACCTGTGACATAGTCGCCGTACTCAGCTGTGTTAGAGATAGAATATCTCATGCCCTCGAAACCTGACTGATAGATAAGGTCAACGATGAGCTTCATCTCATGGATACACTCAAAGTATGCGTTTCTTGGGTCATAACCAGCTTCGCAAAGTGTTTCAAAACCAGCCTGCATAAGTGCGCAAACACCACCGCAGAGAACTGCCTGCTCACCGAAGAGGTCTGTTTCTGTTTCTGTTCTGAATGTTGTCTCAAGAACACCTGCTCTTGCTCCGCCGATACCAAGTGCATATGCAAGTCCGATATCCTGTGCGTTGCCTGTTGCGTCCTGCTCAACTGCGATAAGGCAAGGTGTACCCTTACCAGCCTGATACTCAGAACGTACTGTGTGACCAGGAGCCTTAGGCGCGATCATGATAACATTGACATTCTTTGGTGGTACGATGCAGCCAAAGTGAATGTTAAAGCCGTGTGCGAATGCAAGAGTCTTACCCTCTGTGAGGTATGGCTCGATAGATTTCTTATAAAGTGCAGCCTGCTTCTCATCAGGAATAAGGATCATGATGATGTCAGATGTCTTTGCAGCTTCCTCAGTTGTCATAACTGTAAGACCCTGCTGCTCAGCCTTTGCCCAGCTCTTAGAACCTTCGTAAAGACCTACTACTACGTCAACACCGCTCTCCTTAAGGTTGAGTGCATGAGCGTGACCCTGTGAACCGTAACCGATAATGGCAACTCTCTTACCCTTGAGTACGTTAATGTCGCAATCCTGCTGATAGAATATTCTTGCCTGTGCCATTGTTAATTCCTCCAAATTCAGAAATTTAAGATTTATTTTATGTAGCCTTTCGGCTATATAATCAAAGTTTATTTGCCTGCATTGAATGTGTCAGAGCCTTTCTCTATTGCGATAGTGCCTGTTCTTACCATTTCGATTATTCCGTAAGGTGCTATGACCTCCTCAAATCTGCAAAGGTGAGCGTAAGTGTCGCAAAGCTCCAATGTCATTGTCGTAAGCGTTATATCCATGACCTTAGCCCCTGTGATATCCGCAATAGTCATTATCTCACTGCGTCTGTTTGCGACCGCAGACACCTTGACTATCATAAGTTCTCTTGCGAGATACTCATTAGCCTCAAATGTCTTTACCTTGATGACCTCTATAAGCTTATTGAGCTGTTTCTCGATCTGCTCAACTGTATGCTCGTCACCGTCAGCAACTATCGTTATTCTTGAAACGTCAGGGTCATGAGTTGGACCTACTGCAAGGCTCTCGATATTGAACCCACGTCTTGAAAACAGTCCGGAAATTCTTGATAGAACACCGCTGTGGTTTTCTACAAGAACTGAGATCGTATGTTTCATAAATCAACCTCCATAAGGAAACCTTTCCTTGTTTATTTATTATATCAGCTTATTATTAAAATTTTTTGAACGCAAACGCTATATACTGTAAACGCTACAGATAGTTAAAATATTGGCCTTATAATGTTGGCATATCCTTATCCACAACGACTTCAACAAGGCAAATGCCTTTATGTTCAGCAAGCATCTCGACGCCCTTTTCCATGGTCGCATCGTCATAAACTCTCATTGCAGGTATGCCATAAGCTTCTGCAAGCTTAATAAAGTCAGGAGAGCCGTCAAGAAAAACTGCTGTCTGTCTGTCATGATAGCCGTTTGTCTGAAGCTCTCTTACCATGCCAAGGCGGTTGTTTGTCATTACTACCACCTTTATATCAACACCGAACTGAACGGCTGTTGCAAGCTCCATGAACGACATCTGAAAAGCTCCGTCACCGCATATAGCAACTGTTGCTCTGCTGTTGTCAGCCATTTTTGCACCTATTGCCGCAGGCACAGAATAGCCCATCGTACCCATGCCGCCTGAGGTAAGAAGTCTGCCCTCTTTGCGGAACTTATATTCAGTGCAGGTCCATATCTGATTTTGTCCAACGTCCGCCACAACAGTAACATTGGCAGGCATTTTCTTTGCAAGCCTGTCGATAAACACCCTCGGATTAACAGTACCCTTTGCAGGCTCAACATACTTTCTCTCGCCCCCAAGGGTCTTGATGTGAGCTATCCACTCATCGTGCTTCATAGGCTTTGCAAGCTCCGTCATTTGCTGTAAAACAAGCTTTGCGTCACCAACGAGAGGCAGGTCAGCACCGATATTCTTGCCTATCTCCGCAGGGTCGATATCTATATGTATTATCTTAGTAGTTTTCTCCAGAGCCAAAGGTGTTTTAACGGCTCTGTCGCCAACTCTTGCACCCACAAGGAACAGCACGTCGCACTCGTTCACAGCGGCGTTTGCCATTTTAACACCGTGAGTTCCTATCATGCCGCAGAAAAGCTGGTCGTCATCAGGAAAAACAGAAATGCCCATCATAGTTGTGATAACAGGTATCTGCATAAGGTCGGCAAGCTCTCTTATCTCGTTCTCAGCGTGAGCGGCAAAAACGCCTCCGCCAATACAGATAAGCGGCTTCTCAGCCTCTTCCAGTGCCGCCATTACACGCCTTACCTGAACGTAGTTGCCCTTTGTGGTAGGCTTATAGCTTCTTATCTCGCACTTTTCAGGATACTCAAAGTCGATAACAGCTTTCTGAACGTCCATAGGGATATCTATAAGCACTGGACCCGGTCTGCCCGTACCTGCGATATAGAAAGCTTCCTTGAACACTCTCGCAGTGTCCTCAGGGTCTTTGAGAAGATAGCTGTGCTTAACGAACGGCTCAGCCGAGCCTGTAATGTCAGCCTCCTGAAAAACGTCAGAGCCTATCTGGTCGGTATTCACCTGACCTGTTATGCACACGATAGGTATAGAATCCGCATAAGCGGTAGCAATAGCAGTAATAAGATTAGTTGCACCCGGACCTGATGTAGCGATACAGACCGCAGGCTTGCCTGAAATTCGTGCATAGCCGTTAGCCGCATGACCACCGTTAGCTTCCTGTCTCACGAGCACCTGCCTGATGTCGTTTTCAGCATCCAGCAAAGCGTCATAGAAAGGACAGATAGCAGCTCCGGGATAGCCAAAGACGACTTTTACGTTCTCAGCTTTCAAACATTCAACCATAGCCTGACTTACAGTCATCTTCATAATAAAGTCGCCTCCATAAAAAATTTTCTGTATAAATTATCATATAAAGTGATAAAACATACAAAGCTGTGATTTATTATACCATATTTATAAGATTTCGTCAAGTATCGTTAGCATACGAAGGAATATTTATGCTTCAAAAAATTTCGCAAAAAATTTTGAAAAAGGGGTTGACAAGACAGATGAACTGTGCTATAATAATTAAGTCGCTGAGAGAGAACGACACAAAAACAAATAATTAATGTGGACAGGTGTCCGAGTGGTTTAAGGAGCTGGTCTTGAAAACCAGTGATACGGCAACGTACCGTGGGTTCGAATCCCACCCTGTCCGCCACATTTTTTATATATACAGGTTTGCGGATTTACCCAAGTGGTGAAGGGGCTCCCCTGCTAAGGGAGTAGGTCTGGAAACGGGCGCGAGAGTTCAAATCTCTCAATCCGCGCCAGCAAAAGTCTAAGCTTTTGCTTGTATCCGCTTTACGTTATGTAGAGCGGATTTTTTTATTATATAAATACACAAATGCCGCAGAGATATCTGTCCTCTGCGGCGTTTTTTTATTCTGCAAGCCCTGCGGCACTTTTCATTCTGTTTTTGAAGAAATGGTCGAATACTGCCACACACCTTCCCACAAGGAGCATTGCCGCCACCGTTCCGATACCGATACCTATTATCCGCTTGTCAAACAGCAGACCTATCACGCAGGCAATGGCAACACACGATGCGTCAAGAATATTCTTGCCAAAGCCCATGTTCTTTCCAAAGGCTTTTCCTATAGCCTGGGCAAGACCGTCGGCTGGGTTCGGCACGAACTTCATGGCTATCATCATTGACATTCCCGCACCCGTGCAGATTATCGCTGCTGCAAGATACAGCGTGTTTTCCCACAAATGTCCGAAATTGAAATCAAGCAGCTTTGAAAACATATTCAGCAGCAGGCTGAACACAATACTGAATGGTATTTGCAGCCAGTCTATAACAGTTCTGTCGCTACCTTTTATTATCATTTCTATCACAACGAACAGTGCATATGTAGCAAAAGTCACAAGAGAAAAATTCACGTCCCATATACTCGATATGGCAAATGGCACTGATATAATAGTGGATACACCTAGCCCTGTTTTGATGTTCATCGTTATCCCTGCGGCAAGTATCACAAGCCCCATGGCATATATAGCCGCCCTTGCGGCATAATTCTTCTTTTCCAAACCAAATTCGCCTCCATACCAATTATACCACCTTCATCACACTTTTTCAAGAGCACAAAAAAGCTGCCGCACCAAAAGGCACAGCAGCTTTTATACTATATAATAGTATCAGAGTTATTGATTATTCCTTTGGACCTGCTGATACAAGAGCCTTACCTGCTGGGTTGCCCTCATACTTAGCAAAGTTCTTAACAAATCTGCTTGCAAGATCCTTAGCCTTTGTCTCCCACTCGGAAGCGTCAGCATATGTGTCACGAGGATCGAGAATTGCAGGATCAACACCTGGAAGCTCTGTTGGAACTTCAAAGTCAAAGTGTGGTATCTTCTTTGTAGGTGCGTTGAGAATATCGCCGTTAAGGATAGCGTCGATAATTCCACGAGTATCCTTGATAGAGATTCTCTTGCCTGTGCCGTTCCAACCTGTGTTTACCAGGTATGCCTTAGCACCGCTCTTCTGCATCTTCTTAACAAGCTCTTCAGCATACTTTGTTGGGTGAAGCTCAAGGAAAGCCTGACCGAAGCAAGCTGAGAATGTTGGTGTAGGCTCAGTGATTCCACGCTCTGTACCTGCAAGCTTTGCAGTAAAGCCAGAGAGGAAGTAATACTGTGTCTGCTCTGGTGTGAGGATAGATACTGGAGGCAGTACACCAAATGCGTCTGCTGAAAGGAAGATAACGTTCTTTGCAGCAGGTGCAGAAGAAATAGGTCTTACAATGTTCTGGATATGGTCGATAGGATAAGATACACGAGTGTTCTCTGTAACGCTCTTATCAGCAAAGTCGATCTTGCCGTTCTCGTCAAGAGTTACGTTCTCAAGAAGAGCGTCTCTTCTGATAGCGTTGTAGATATCAGGCTCAGAATCCTTATCAAGGTTGATTACCTTAGCATAGCAGCCGCCCTCGAAGTTGAATACTCCGTTGTCGTCCCAGCCGTGCTCGTCGTCACCGATAAGAAGTCTCTTAGGGTCTGTAGAAAGTGTTGTCTTACCTGTACCGGACAGACCAAAGAAGATAGCTGTGTTCTCACCGTTCTTGTCTGTGTTAGCTGAGCAGTGCATTGAAGCCATGCCCTTGAGTGGAAGGAAGTAGTTCATCATTGAGAACATACCCTTCTTCATCTCTCCACCGTACCAAGTGTTGATGATTACCTGCTCACGGCTTGTGATGTTGAACATAACAGCTGTCTCAGAGTTAAGACCAAGCTCCTTATAGTTCTCTACCTTAGCCTTTGAAGCGTTGTATACAACGAAGTCAGGCTCAAAGTTCTCAAGCTCCTCAGCAGTTGGCTTGATAAACATATTTGTTACAAAGTGAGCCTGCCAAGCAACCTCAACGATGAAACGGATAGCCATTCTTGTATCCTTGTTAGCGCCGCAGAATGCGTCAACTACGAAAAGTCTCTTATTTGAAAGCTCCTTGATAGCGAGTTCCTTAACAGACTTCCAAGCCTCCTGTGAAGCTGGGTGGTTGTCGTTCTTGTACTCGTCAGAAGTCCACCAAACAGTGTCCTTAGAATTTTCGTCCATAACGATGAACTTATCTTTAGGTGAACGGCCTGTATAAACGCCTGTCATAACGTTTACTGCGCCAAGCTCACTTTCCTGACCCTTTTCATAGCCTTCGAGTGTTGGCTTTGTTTCTTCCTCGAACAGCTGCTCGTAAGAAGGATTGTAAACAACTTCTGTAGTTCCGGTGATACCGTACTTGCTCAAATCGATCTTTGACATGTTGCAATAACTCCTTTTCAAAAAAATATCGTTAATAGGCGCTATAATGAAACAGCACACGCCGGCACATTCATTTTCTTTCCTTATTATAAAGCATAAGCTATACAGAAATTCATCTGACAATTGAAAACACACTGCCAGCATTTCATGCTGTGCTCCTATTACAGCAATATAATTATACCACATATTTTTCTGAATTGCAAGGGTAAACGCAGATTTTGTGAGCTGATTTTTTACATTTCGCTTAAATCTATAACGATTTTTTATGAATAAATGTAATTTCATGGTATAAAATAGATAATAAAAGATATTGACTATTATCAATAGTTAGTCTAAGCTTGCGCGGACGATTTTGCAGTATCAATATAAAATAATTGCATTTTTATGCTTCTTTGCAAAAAAAATGCCCCAAATTATGCAGGCAAATCCCGCTTTCCTGCAAACAGAAAAAAGGCAGTCCACAAGGAACTGCCCTTCTCCGAAATATCAACAATAGGGGAGATCTTATTTACTTTTTCTTCTTAGCCATGACCACAGCCGCACCGCTCAGAAGTGCAAGAGCGAATGCTCCTCCAGCAACGCCGGTTGATGGGTTTGTGTTTGAAGCGTTTGAAGCTGCCTTTGAGCTGCTGTCTGACTTGCTGTCAGTTGCCTTGCTGTCAGAAGATGAGCTGTCGGAAGATGAGCTGTCGGAAGCAGAACTGCTCGTATCTGACGAAGCATCAGAACTGCTTACGCTGTCAGGCTGTGAAGAAGCAGGTGCTTTCTTTACAAGGTTTGCCACGGCGTCATTTATAGCCTTTACCATAGCGTCCACATCAGCCTGCTCTGTGATGTTCTTTGTTCTGTCAATAGCGGCAAGAGCCTTTTCGACTTCTGAGAAGTCCTCATAATCGTCTTTGTTGAGAGCCTTTGCGGCTTTCTCTGCCTTGTCAAGCTCTGTATAGTCTGCTGACTTGTAAACAAGTGCCTCAACAGCATCGTTTATGTCTTTCGCCATTTTGTCAACATCTGACTGCTGTGTAAGGTTTTTAGTTCTGTCGATAGCTTCAAGTGCCTTTTCTACGGCTGTAAAGTCCACATAGTTGTCCTTATTAAGAGCCTTTGCAGCTTCTTCTGCTTTGTCTACTTTTGTGTAGTCAGCGTCAGCTATCTCAAAAACACCTGAGCTGTCCTTATGTGCCATAAACGGATCCTCGCACTCATCAACATGGAAGGTTCCGCCTGTTATCTCGCACTTTTCACAATCATAGAGGAAAATACCTTTTTTGCCTTTAAGCGTTATATCGCCTGCTGAAATAATGCCATTCTTAACATTACCAGAACCCAGATATACGTCAGCGAGGCCACCCTCAAGATCAAGCTTGCCGCCCTCTATTCTAAGACCTGTCTTTGGCTCAGGAGCACCTATGCCAACAACAAACAGACCTATTCTTCCGGCCTTAACATTGACCTCTCCACCGTATATCTCGATAGAACCGTTAGCATACAGACCATCGTTCCAACCATCTTGAGGGTCTGCCATAGTTGTATCAATATTCACAGCCGCTTCCATTACTTTTATGGTATACAAAGTAATGGCTGCACCGCCCTGAATATCAACTGTACCTGACTCAAAGGTGATATTTGGCTGATCCATTGAAGGAAGATTGCCTGTTTCAACAAGGCTAAGCTTACTTTCTTTAGCTTCGCCTTTTAAAGTCAAACCAGTATCTTTTGAGCCTCTATCCGTCCTGCTAATAATAGTTGCTGATGATTCAAGCTTGTTTTCACCCTTGAAAAGTATCGTTGTAGACTTTAAGCCGTCAACTTTTATACTCGACTTATTTCCTGTAGAAAAATCTACATTGTCAAGAGTAAGCGTCAGAGTATCAGCGTCCCAGCTCCAGCCCTCGTCTTCATTTTTCTGATCGTTCTGAAATCCTGCCACTGTAAGGTCAAGAGTTGTAGTTCTCTGCTGATTTGCCGCAAAAACATTTATTGCAGGCAAAGATGCCATACATATGACTGTTGCGAGCATCGTGCTAAAAATTCTTGTCTTTTTCATATTTATCCTCCCGAAATATAAGACTTCATATCATATTTGCATTGCGATATAAAACCGCCCTGCTTATAATTATGATAGCAGAGCGGTAATAATTTTTCAACTGTTTTGACACAAACGGTCAAAAATCAGCACAAGCGGTATTCATTTAAACAAATAATGTATGAAAGTCCCACTTACTTCCTTTATATATCTATTTAATGGATATATTACTTTTTCTTCTTAGCCATGACCACAGCCGCACCGCTCAGAAGTGCAAGAGCGAATGCTCCACCTGCAACACCGGTCGATGGGTTTGTGTTTGAAGCGTTTGAAGCCGCCTTTGAGCTGCTGTTTGACTTGCTGTCAGAAGATGAGCTGTCAGAAGTGGAACTGCTCGTATCTGACGAAGCATCAGAACTGCTTACGCTGTCAGGCTGTGAAGAAGCAGGAGCTTTCTTTACAAGGTTTGCCACAGCGTCGTTTATAGCCTTTACCATAGCGTCCACGTCAGCCTGCTCTGTGATGTTCTTTGTTCTGTCGATAGCGGCAAGAGCCTTTTCGACTTCTGAGAAGTCCTCATAATCGTCCTTGTTGAGAGCCTTTGCGGCTTTCTCTGCCTTGTCAAGCTCTGTATAGTCTGCTGACTTGTAAACAAGTGCTTCAACGGCATCGTTTATGTCTTTCGTCATTTTGTCAACATCTGACTGCTGTGCAAGATCTCTATACCCTCTTAAAGCCTCAACTGCACTGTACAAGTTTGCAACGCTTTCATTTGTGTAGACAGAAAGGTCGGCAGGAATATTACCCAGCACTTCATAAACATTGCTGTAGTCAGCAGGCTCAGCACCGCAGGCAGGAGTATCGTTATTACGCTTAGTCCATACGTTTGATGAGCCGTTGAGCACATTTAAAAAGCTGTCTGTTTTCATATCGTCAATAGTAAGAGAAGCTGCTGATTCCGTATTTTTTGCTGTATTTTGTATGTTGTAGTAGCAATTTTGAATCGTACTTCTATTCATCGTATCTTGCATTGCAAAAGCATAAGCGGAAGAAGAAATATCAGATACAAGACCTGTTGCATAGCAATTCTTTACAGTGCCATAATAGTTATTGCTTGCAGCGTCAGTACCCATGAATGACGCACCAACAAAACTATTGCTTACATCACCCTTTGCATAGCAGTTGCTGATGTTAAGACCTGAGATGTTTCCAACAAAGCCGCCTGCATATTCTGCACCTGTTATATTGCCTGTGGCATAGCAATTTTCTATCAAAGTTTCATCAATTGTCACTCCATTACCTATTCCAACGAAGCCACCTACTGCAATGCCACGTCCGTTTCCTGTTACCTCAACAGAAACGTCTGCACCGCAATATTTAGCAGATGAGCCTTTTGCGAGCGTACCAACAAAGCCACCAACATTGCCCTTTTTTGTTGATTCCTCTATCTTTCCAGAAACACGGCTGTGGCTCACTGTTGTACCTCCGTCCTGAATGCCTACTAATCCGCCTATGCTGTTAAGAGCAACATAGCTGCCGTCAGAGCCTGCCTTCATGTCAAGACCGATAACAGTACAATTTACTATATCGCCCATAGAATAACCTACAAGCGCACCTCCCATGCGGAAGCCATATCCACTGCTGTGATTTCCGCCAACATAGTTTATAGAAACATTTTCAAGAACTACGTCCTCGATAGTGCCGCTGGTCGCACCGAACAAGCCGCATACATCGCCAATGTATGGCGATGTTTCTGTTCCAATGGTAAGATTTTTGATAGTATAACCATTTCCGTCAAAGTTGCCAGAGAAAACAAAATATTCATGACCACCCATAATAAGATCCGCCACAGTTTCTCCTACTGGAGTCCACTCTTTTCCACCGAGGTCGATATCCTCTGTAAGCTCAAAGTATGTGTCTGCATATTTTTCACCATATTCCTCTGCGTTCACTCTTTTCGCAAAATACGCAAGCTGTGAGCCAGTAGCTATTTGATAAGGGTCATCTTTTGTGCCTTTTCCTCCTGCAAAAGACTCCGCTACAGAGCCGTCCCAGACCTCTGTACCGTCAGCAAAAACAGAAACAGGCACTAAGCTTGCCGCAAGACCCATCGTCACCAAAAGACTTAAAATCTTCTTTTTCATTCTAATTCCTCCATTATATTTTTCGGGGTTGATATTTCTTTTTTACTCAGAACATAAATTTTTCACGATTATTTTAACACAACCCACATACTTGTCAACAAGTTTGACACAAACGATCAAAAATCTGCACAAGCGGTATTCATTTAAACAAATAATGTATGAAAGCCCCACTTAATTGCTTTATATATCTATTTAATGGATATATTACTTTTTCTTCTTAGCCATGACCACAGCCGCACCGCTCAGAAGTGCAAGAGCGAACGCTCCGCCAGCAACGCCTGTTGACGGGTTTGTGTTTGAAGCGTTTGAAGCCGCCTTTGAGCTGCTGTCTGACTTGCTATCGGCTGATGAGCTGTCAGAAGCGGAACTGTCAGGCTGTGAAGAAGCAGGTGTTTTCTTTACAAGGTTTGCCACAGCGTCATTTATAGCCTTTACCATAGCGTCAACATCAGCCTGCTCTGTGATGTTCTTCGTTCTGTCGATAGCTGCAAGGGCCTTTTCGACTTCTGAGAAGTCCTCATAATCGTCTTTGTTGAGAGCCTTTGCGGCTTCCTCTGCCTTGTCAAGCTCTGTGTAGTCTGCTGACTTGTATGCAAGTTCAAAAACCTGTGTATGTGTTGCGATATCTGCTGAAATAGTTATTTCCTTGCTGAGAGGCTCGCAATCGTCAGCAGTTACCTCTACTGTGTAAGTGCCTGATGTAAGCATTGCAGTATTGTTTGTTATCTCTTTTCCGTCTACCTTTATTACAACATTTTTCAGGTCAGCAGGTGTTACTTCAAAATCAACTGCATATTCCTTAGTTGGCAGGACAGGCGTTTTTCCCTCAACATACTGATACTTTGCACCGTCGGCTGTCAGCTCGTCATAAAATTCTTTTGTTGTCATATAGTCATATGATTTAGCCTTGCCTGCTTCTTTATTTGAACCGCAAGCTTCAACATTTTCTGTTTCTGTGAAATAGTTGTTTTTAAAGTCAGTTGTAGACGAGGAATCCTTCCCCACTATTCCGCCGAAACGTGTATATGGCTTTTTGGCTGAGTACTGTGAAAGGTCAATTTCTCCTGCAAAATAGCAATCACTTACAGAACCGCCGGCTACTGAACCAACAATACCGCCTACATCTGTGGTTCCGTTGCCAACCGGCGTGAGTTTTCCTGTAACATAGCTGTTTATAACCTTGGAATCGCCATACAAACGTCCTACGATACCGCCGGCGTCTGGTGCAGCATATACCATATCGCCTGTGCTTGAACAATAGCGGACTTCCGTTCCAATCTGCGCATATCCAACTATACCGCCGACATAAACACTTTCGTTGTCGCCTGAGATAGTTATGTCTGCTGTGTTCTCACAATATTCAAAAGTTGTGCCGTATGCCTGACCTACCATGCCTATGAAGCCATAAACATATTTGCCGTTATTGTTGAACGATACGTTTGACACACAATCAGAAATAGTACAATCACCTGCAAATCCTGCAATAGTGCCATAAACAGTATATTCGTTATCAGTATTTGTCACATCCAGATTTCCCTCTATAGTCAGACCTGATACCTCTGCTTCCTCGATATCGCCAAAGAAACCGACCAACAAATCTTTACCATAAATAGACGTAAAATCAATGTTTGAAATAGTATGACCGTTTCCGTAGAATTTGCCGCTGAAACAATGTTCAATATAGCCGTTTTCATCGAAAACGTTTCCGATAGGCGTCCATACAACACCTGTCAAGTCAAGGTCATTTTCAAGAACAACAACTGCGTCCTTATTCTTGTCATAATCTCCGTTGTTTACCGCTTTTGAAAACGCCAACAGGTCGTCAACAGTTTTTATTACCGTCTTATTATCGTCTGCAAATGCCGTTGTCGGCACAAACAAAAGACAGCCCGTCACCAAAAGACTTAAAATTTTCTTTTTCATTCTAATTCCTCCATAATATTTTTCGTTGCTGATATTTCTTTTTTACTCAGAACATAATTTTACACGATTATTTTAACACAGACTACACACTTTGTCAATAAATTTAGCACAAACGGTCAAAAATCTGCACAAGCGGTAACAAAATAAATGAATAATGCTTGAATTTTGCTTTGATGTGTGTTATTATATATTAAGAAATCATGTATAAGAAAGGATTTTTACAGTATGAGAGTGGCATTGGTAGACGATAATAAAAACGACCTTGCACTTCTTCATGAATATATTTCCGAACAAACCGCTCACAGCTGTCAGATAGATACGTTTTCAAGCGGAGAAAGCTTTTTATCATGTTGGCAGATGGGAGCTTATGATCTGGTGGTGCTTGATATATTCATGGGGAAAATGACAGGGATAGAGGTCGCAGAAAAGCTTCGTGAAACAGACAAAAACGTGCATATCGCATTCGGCACTTCAAGCAACGAGTTTGCAAGCGAAAGCTACGACCTCAACGCCTGCTACTATCTTTGTAAGCCCTTTCAGGCTGACAAAGTAAAAGCAATGCTCGACCGGATCGGTTCTGATGAAATTGATCGTATGCGTTCAGTTAAGCTTCCCGACGGTCAGAACGTGATACTCAGAAATGTTATCTACATAGACTGTGCGTCACATATCGTGACAATCCATTGCACAGACGGTGAAAGCATAGTTTCAAGAAATTCTTTCGCTGAGATCGAGAGCATTTTTTGCAGTCATTCATACTTTTACACCTCCACCAAAGGCGTCATCGTGAATTTCTATGAGATAGCCCAGCAAAAAAGCGACCTTTTCATAATGAGCGACGGCACACATATCCCCATAAGCCGCCGAAAATCCAGAGAAACATTAGACGCCTTCGCTCAGTTTCGCTTCAGTGATCTGCGAAAAGGCGGTGAGCAGTAATGCCTCCTTTATACCGCCTTGTGGAAGTGGGCATATATTCCCTTCTGAATTTTCTGCCACTTATGGTGCTTGCCCTTTATCCCTTCCGGCATAGGCTTCGCTTTTCCAAAACAGCTACTGTGGGACTTGTTGTGGCTCTTTCACTGGTGCAGATCTTCTTAGGCTGGCAGGCGGCATTTTTCAGCACAAATGCAGGTCTGCTAAGTGCAGTCAGCACCCTGCTCTATGCGGCTTTTTACTTTTTCGCTGTGAAGGTCAAGGTCGGCAAAACAGGCTTCACACTGCTTCTGCTTTCAAATAACGCAAGCTTTATCGTCATTACCTCAAAGTGTCTGGAGGGCATTCTGTTCCCGTCACTTGCCTATGAGTCATACCGCTGGTCGTTTTCCCTTTGTATGCTTATGACAGAAGCCGTGGTATGGGGGCCGCTTTTTATCTACATGAAAAAGGTCTACACACCTGCGGTGGAAAGAGAGCCGTCAGGTCTGGAGTGGCGCTATCTTTGGCTTATCCCATTTACGTTCTATATAATATGGTACTATACTCTCTACGGCAACTCTACGAAAAGCAGCTTAGAGCTTGCTCTGGAGCCAAAGAACACCATAGCTCTGTTCTTTATAAATGCAGGAGCGTTTCTGGTGTATTACATCGTGGCACTGCTGGTCAGCGAACAGCAGAAAAATCTGCGGCTTCAGGAAAATAACCACCTGCTTGAAATGCAGAACCTGCAATATGACTATTTGCAGGATAAGATAAAAGAAACAAGACGCTATAAGCATGATGTCAGACATCATATCGCTCTTATGCAGGAGCTTCTGAAAAAGGGCGAATACGATAAGCTTTCGGAATATCTCAATTCTTTCAGGGATTCTATGCCCGATATATCAGAACACATTTACTGCAAAAACACATCTGTAAGCGCACTTCTTGCATATTTTGCTCAAATAGCGGAAAGCAGCGGCATTGAATACAAGGTGAGTGCTGACATCCCAGATGACATAAAAATAGACATAACCGACCTCTCTGTGCTTTTCGGAAATCTTATCGAAAATGCCATTCACGGCTGCGTGTCTGACAGTGCAAAGAATAAAAAAATAATAATCAGAGCAAAGGCTGACATCTATTCCCTTTGCCTAGCGGTGGACAACACCTTCACCGGAACTATACTCACCGACCCAGAAGGCGGTTTCCTTTCCTCAAAACGCAATGGCAAAGGGATCGGCACAGAGTCTGTCAAGAACATTGCCGCCAAATACAATGGCGTAGCTAAATTTGAATACGGTGACGGAATGTTTTACGCTTCCGTAATGCTGAACATATGAAAAAGGCGGAAAGCTCGCAAAGAGCCTCCGCTTTTTCTATTATATATAGTATATCCGTTTTGCTGTTCTTAATTGTCGCTTATATCACACACTGCCACGCTTGTAACAGGGTCAATGTCAGAGATGTCAACGCCGTATTGATATGGGTTGAGTTCAAAAGTCTCGCTGTCCGTCTGAGCCTGCATTCTTTTATATGTTTCATCAAGCTGTTCGTCAGTGAGGTCAAAGCCGAACCACCATGTTCTGCCGTTTATTGTCGCTGATACGATTCGGTTTCTGTCTGTATTTGAAAGATACATAAGTGGCTTTTCACCCAGAGCGTTGCAAAGCTCGTTGTATGTCATGCCCACATAGATATTCTTTGTGATGTATGCACCATTGTAAAGCTCCACCCTTGTGACAGGCAGGCTTTCGTCAACATAGCCCTTGCCTGTTTCGGTATTCAAAGCCGCCCTGCCGAAGTGATACTGCGGAAAAGCCGAGCACTGATACATAGAATCATAGCCGTTTTGAACGAATGTTGGATAAACAAACTCATAGTTGTTGTCTGCCATTTTGAGCATATCCCCCACTGTATTTGAAAACAGCTCCTCGCCTGGTTTGTCTGCACTTGGGAGGACAGCGCTTGTATTTTCGCCTTGCGTATCTGTAACAGGAGTATCGGTTTGCACAGGTGCAGGTGCAGTTGTCACGGCGGTGTCTGTTACCTTTTCAGGCTCGCTTGACGGCTCAGATATGCTGTCTGTTTCAGCTTTTGACGAACTGATTTCAGGTATCTTCTCTGATGAAGCGTCTGCCATACTGCTGTCAGAAAGGTCAAGGCTATCGTCATTTAAGCTGTCTGAAACACTGCTGTCATCGTGAACGCCGAAGCCGTTGTTGTTCACTCCACGGAGAGCCAATGGTATGCTCACTGCCACCACCACAGCCGCCGCAGTTCCCACTATCTTTATAGCAGCGGAAGAGGTTTTCAACGCTGTAACAGGTGAAGCCGCTGTCATTGCATACTTTTTCGGCAGAGCCGCTCTCATCATTGCGCTCATAGGCACAGCCGCAAATGCGCCGCCCTCAAAGATACGCTCTATCTCTTTCTTTATCTTTGCCCTCGCCTTAAAAAGCTTCTGCTTGGCGGCATTCTCGCTTATCTCCAAAATCTCGGACACTTTTTTCAGCGGCATGCCGTCATAATAATAAAGTATCACCGCCGACCTCTGCTCAGGCTTCAGCCCCTCTATGACCTTTTTCAGACAGCGTTTAAGCTCCTTGCTATCGGCATAATCCTCAGGGAGCATAACAGTATCGTCAGCATGGATATCCTCGCTGAGGTTTTCGTCATCAAGGCTTATGTTATCCTCTCTGCCCTTTTGTCTGAAATACATTCTGCACTTGTTGAAAGCGATAGAGTGAAGCCACGTTTCATAATGCTCAGGCTCTTTCAGCGACCCTATCCCCTCCATTGAAGCCAAAAAGCTGTCCTCGGAGATATCCTCTGCGGTATGCTTATCCCCAACGTTTTTCAGCACGAAGAAATAAAGCTTCTCGTGGAACTCTTTGTACAGCTTCTCAAAAGCTGTCTTTTCACCATTTTGAGCCTTTTCTACAACGGCTCTCAATTCATTCTTGTTCATTCACATATCCCTCCAAGACAAGTATGCGTATCAACCTTTTCATCTGCGCCTCTGCCTCATCGTCTGTCTGACGAGTTTCCTCGTTCATGGACCTTAGGACAAAGGCGATGACATCTCCAAGCTTTGCATTTTTCATTTTTATCTCCGTTTCATGCTCTCTCGTTTTTGCCCTTTCATATACTTAGTTGCAGTTATCCCGATATGGTTATCATAACATCACACTTTTGTATATCTGCACAAAAACGCACCCCACAGCCTATGAAAAATACACAACCTTATGACGCATACTGTCTTAATACTCATTATACTATATTTATGTATATTAAGCAACTATTTTTCAAAACTTGCCATAATAGATAATTCACATATCATTAATAAAATGCTTCTTGTATCTCTTGTGCAATATGCTATAATCTAGTTGAAAATACGGAAAGAATTCCGTATAAAGTTAATAAATCAAACAAATCGGAGGTAATTCATTATGATGGGAAGACTCAGAGCAATGCGTGAGCCGCTCAAATATGTTCAGGGCAGAGATGCTACACTTAAGTTTCATGAAGAAATGGGCTATATGGGCAAAAGGTGGCTGTTTGTATGTTCAAACAGTGGCTACAAAGCCTGTCATGACAAGATAGAGAAAAGCTTTGGCGAACTTGACGATTACAGACGCTATGAAGTATTTGGTGGTATATCAAGCAAGGGCGAGATAGCCAAAATGGAAGAGATAGTAAAGGCTGACAACATCGACACAGTAGTTGCAGTTGGCGGCGGAAGCGCAGTTGATACTGCAAAAGCTACAGCATACTACACAGGCAAGCACATTGTTATCGTGCCTACAGTTGCGGCAACAGATGCGCCATGTACAGGTCTGTCAGTAATATACAATGATGACCACAGCTTTGACAAATATCTTTTCTATCCTACCAATCCAGACGCAGTAATGGTAGACACAACAGTTATCGCAAACGCACCTGTAAAGTTCCTTATTGCAGGCATGGGCGATGCACTTGGTACATATTTTGAGGGCAGAGCTTCCATAAGAACAGAGTCCGCAAGCCTTGAAGGCACAGGCATCACAAGAGCAGGACAGGCACTTGCAAGACTTTGCTATGACACGCTGAAAACATATGGCAAGCAGGCAGTTGAGGCTTGCAAGGTACACGCAGTTACACCTGCTCTTGAAGCTATCTGCGAGGCTAACGTATATCTTTCAGGTGTTGGAGCAGACAACGTAAACTGTGCGGCTGCACACTCGTTCTACAATGGCGTAACATCATTGGGAATCAAGCACGCAGACCACGGCTGTTGTGTAGCCCTTGGTACACTGGTTCAGCTTGTACTTGAGGGTGCGCCAAAGGAAGAGTTTGAAGAGGTACAGAACTTCTGCCTTGAAGTGGGACTTCCTGTCACACTTGAAGAGATCGGTGTAACTACACCTGAGCAGGTAGAAACTATCGCAAAGAACGCTTGTATTCCAGGCGAAACTATCCACAATCTTGCAGGCGACGTACAGCCTATCGAACTTTATGACGCTATCATGCAGGCAGACGCAATGGGCAAGATAGCACTGGGAAAATAAAGAATAGTATATATTTAAAATAATATTGCCACCCACGGCTGATTTAGCTGTGGGTGGTTTTCTGTGCGAAAAAAAACAGAGAAACCCGATCAATGGGTTTCTCTGTTTGGATCAACTTATTAAATCATAATATCTTAGTAAAGTATATCTTCCTGCGAAGCTCAGTTGTCTGCAACGTCCATAAGCTCAACAGCAATATCGTCAGACCCGGTATCATCTGCATCAGCCTGAATATCGTCCGGCTTATCGTCCTCTATGACAGCTCCTGTAAAATCAATACAAACATTCTCGCTTTTGCCAAAACGAGCCATTGTGAGCAGATCGGTGACAGTCGAGCGTGTGACATGAGCGCCTGTGAAATCCATCACCACATTTGCAGAATTATCCTCGCTGTTTTTGCTGTTGATCTCATCACGAAGCTGGTCAAAATTCGTATCCTCAAGGTCTGCATAAGCTGAAAACTTTTTTGGCGCATAGAGCGTTGCAACAGCGTGCATAGCAATGAATACAAACCTGAAATCTTCGCAATCAAAGGTTCTGAAAGGTATCTCAAAAAGCCTCAGCATACCCTCGTCGGTCTTTTTGCATAAAACAGGCTTATATCTGTTCTGAGCCAGATCATAGGTGTATCTGTCTTCGTAAGCTTCATCGGTTAAGCTACCGTCTGGCATAGGCACGATCTCAAAGCGAGAAGTTTCATTGCACGTATTACAATAGCCTCCGACTATCACAAATCTGAAAACATAGTCGGTATTTTTCTCAAGTTTTTTGTCACAGCATATCTGCGTCCAGTCCCAATTCCAGTTTCCAATAGAATAGGCAATAACGTTTTCGCCGTCCTCATCGGTCACAAAATATTTAGCTATGACATTGTTTTCGCAGGACTTATCTGCCTTAAAATCTCTAGGATCAAAATCTATTACTTTACCCATATTGTTTACCTCCGTAACATCCACGGTCGGCTTATGAGTATCCAACATTCTTATAGTACATTTTTCACAGTCGCTTGCATACTCTGCCCGACCGTTCTTAACAAGCCCCTTAGCCCTTTTGGGATAGGTGGCTCCGATTCGTTTTCCGTTTATGTCTGTAACAATAACGTTTTTTTCTATGGGTATCTCCCCCTTGCACAGCAATATTAAATTAGTGCCTGTATTACACAGGCTTGCGTTTAGCTCCGACGCTGTTATTTTCTATGGGTGTCGTCCCCGGTCTTTGCTTAGGATAAGTTTAACAGACGTCCGGTCTTTTGTCAAGACTATATGCACCTTTTTGACATTACATACAATTGCGATCTTGCGGGCTTAGCACATATGCACAAGGGACATGAGTACATAAAATGCCCGTCACGGCGAGTGATTTCAAAATTTATCATAACGCAATTCTATCTCACCGGGAACAAAAAAATCCGTCCTGCCCAAAGTAAGACGGAAATTGGGTGCAGGATCGAAACTTTCGGAAAAAGGCCAGCGATTGGTGCTTGAAGTTTCTGAAAGACTAGGAAAAGAATAATTTTTGAAGCCCCGAACTGCAATATCAAAGTAAAAATAAAACAGCGTACCGCAGCCCCCTGCGATACGCTGTTCTCATATAAAATTACTTCTTTGTAGTAACACTCTTTGAAGCCGACCAAGCGCCGTAGTATTTCGTACCCTTTACAGTTGTGTAAGAACGAACACGAACGTAATATTTCTTTTTGCCCGAAAGCTTTGAAATAGTCTTGGTGTCGGTCTTGTTGTTTGTTATGGTAACTTTCTTTGCACTTGTGAACTTTGAGTTGGTAGCATACTGAATCTCGTATCCGGTAGCAGAGCCTTTCTGCGCCCAATCCACAAAGAATGCCTTTGACTTTGCCGTGAGCTTCTGTATCTCCTGCTTGGCAGGATTTATCTTGAACGTCTTTGTGATAGTGCCTGTGTAAGAGCCTTTTCCTGTGATTTTTACAGTGGCAGTGCCTATGCTCTTGTTGTTAGAGTATGAAACTGTGTAGTCAGTGCCTTTTTTCAATGTTTTGCCATTGTATTTAACAGTAATGCTCTGAGTGATGTTCTTGCCAGTGAAAGCCTTTGTGGAAATGCTCGAAACTGTGGCTTTCTTGAAGTTATTTTTGATACTGTAGGTCTTAGAAACTGAGCCAGTGTAATTGCCCTTGCCCTTAATAGTGACCTTTGCTGTTCCAACCTTGGTGTTGTTTGAATAGGAAGCTGTGTAATCTGTACCATTCTTCAAAGTTTTGCCGTTTAGCTTGACCGTTACACCAGGCTTCTTTGCCTTGCCGTCATAAGCGTAGGTCGAAGTTGAAAGTGTCACGCTTGCCTTTGAAATGCTAATTCTTGAAAGTGCAGGAATTTCAGCCGTTTCAAGAACTTTCTTGCAGACTGTACATTCCTTGTGCTTTGAGCCTTTAACTCCGATAGAAGCCGCCTTGTCGACTATCCAACCGCTTGACTTGTGACCTGTGGCATTTATCACTGTCTGAACTTTGATAACAGTATTGCAAACTGAGCAATGTGAGCCGTCTGTTTTGCCTGCGGTGGTGCAAGTAGCAGGGTAGCCCTTGTCGGTAACTGCGGTGTGACCCTTTGCAGGAAGCTTTTCTGTAACTGTTGCATTGCACTTTGTGCAAGTCTTTGTTTTTGTACCCTCTGATGTGCAAGTCGGCTGTTTTGTTACAACAGAATTTCCGTAGCTGTGACCTGTTGCCTTAGTTGTGCTATCC
>NZ_JBCOMH010000008.1:0-99509 GCF_040924265.1 Ruminococcus sp. RTP21198st1_G1_RTP21198_201120 | reverse complement strand
TCCTTGTATGAAGTACCGCAAACAGAACACTTGTGGAGTGTGTAGCCGTTAGTAGTGCAAGTAGGTGCAACAACTGTGTCAGCATATTTGTGTGAAGTCTTTGGTATAGTTTCTGTAACTGTCGCATTGCACTTTGTGCAGGTCTTTATAGCAGTACCCTCTGATGTGCAGGTCGGTTGTTTTGTTACAACAGAATTTCCGTAGCTGTGACCTGGTGCTTTTGTTGTGCTATCCTTGTATGAAGTACCGCAAACAGAACACTTGTGGAGAGTGTAGCCGTTAGCAGTGCAAGTAGGTGCAACAACTGTGTCGACATATTTGTGTGAAGTCTTTGCTATAGTTTCTGTAAATGTCGCATTGCACTTTGTACAAGTCTTTATGGCAGTACCCTCTGATGTGCAGGTCGGCTGTTTTGTTACAACAGAATTTCCGTAGCTGTGACCTGTTGCTTTTGTTGTGTTGTCCTTGTATGAAGTACCGCAAACAGAACACTTGTGGAGTGTGTAGCCGTTAGTAGTGCAAGTAGGTGCAACAACTGTGGTTGTGTAGCTGTGGGAAAGCTTTGCAATTGTTTCTGTTACTGTTGCTCCGCACTGCGTACAAGTTTTTGTTTTTGTACCTTCTGATGTGCAGGTCGGCTGTTTTGTGATAACAGCACTGCCATATGTGTGGCTCGTGCATCCGCAGGTGAATTTGTATGTCTTTGCTACAGACGGATTGTATGTAGGATAAATTTTTACAGTGAGTGAACCGCCGTTTTTGAATGTGATACGTCTGATATCATTAGCATAGTTTTCAAGCTTATTTACACTTACCATGCTGCGATCAGAAAATTCAACTGTGTAGTCTGTATCGTCATAAAGCCAGAAATCAATGCTGTCGCCCACACTGAACTGAGTTTTGCTCAATACGCTTGAAAAGGACGTATTCGAAAGGTCTGTGCGCCAATAAACAGTGGTAGAGGTCGGAACTGTGAACTTATTCACATAACCGCAAGACTTGCAGGTCTGTGTTACAGTGCCGTCAGTTTTTGATGCGTACTTTGTTTCGTAGTCATGACCTGTTTTGACGTCAACCGTCTTTATATCGTCAAGATTTGAAAGGTTCAGGGAGTTGAAGGTCACGTTATTTTTATCGTAAACATACCATACTGCTCTGCCGTTTTTGATAACAGGCTGGCAATCTGAAAGGCTTCCCTCAAAGGTGTGTATACCGCCGTTTACTGTGCCGTCAGCGTTTAGCTTCACACAGCTTACCTTTGTATCTCTGGACCACAATAGCAAAAAGCTGTTATTATTTATCTTCACAAGCTGTGGAGCAGAAGCAGAAGCTGTACCCTCTGCATAAGAAGTTATCTTATTGAGCTTGTTTGTGGAAAGATCCTTTGAAACAGCGGAAACGTAGACGTTTCGTGTTTCTGACGTATTGATATAATCAAGGTCAACTGTACTCTGTGCCACGATATAGCTTGATGATGACACATCAAAGCCGCCTATAGCCGCACCTGTATAGTTATAGTGACCGGCGGTATATTCAGGGTATGTTACAACGTCGATATTGCTGACCTGTTCAAAATAGCTTGGGAAAAATTTGCCTGTAGTAAAATCAGAATTATACTTCACCAGAACGGCGGAACGTGGATGAGCGTCACCATGGTCGAGGGCGACTATATGGTTGCCGTCGGTTTTTATAAACTGATTGAAGGAGTGGCTAACATAGCCATAATCAACGTTCATGACGCCGGTATATGAATCAGTGATAGTCATCGAAGGCATATCCACTTCAATGGTAACATTAGCCTGATGATTATTGCCGTCGCTTGATTTATACATTTCGTGGCAGGTCCTCACAAGCAGGTGGTCACCGCTATGGGTCATTCTTGCCGAGCCTGCATCGAATGGAACTGTAGTGTTAGCTCCATACAGACCGCAGGACTTTATTTTGTTCCAATTCTTATCATACTTCGTGATACGGAAAACCTCGAGGGAGTCGTTTTGTTTCGGATTTTCCTGACCGCTAAGTACATAATAATTATTGCCGGAGTCATAGAAAGCACCAAAGATCGGCAGTTCATTGTCGATAAGCTTAGTGCTGAGCGGTTCAAAATCAGAGCTGTAATATTCCACAAGGAGCTTGCCCTCGATAGCGCCTGACTGGACACGCATATAATTGCCGTTGTCGCACACTGTCAGGTAAGATTTCACTGTGTCAGACCATTGCACATAGTCCTGATCATTCACATTAGAGCCTGAATATGCAACACATTGCGCCACGGCAAAGGCACCGAACGATCCAGCAGACACAGCAGTAGAAACAGCCATTGCGCCAGACAGGACAATGCTCAACATTCTTTTCTTCATATTCATCGATTTCATCACCTCATACAAAAACTTTCAAACGAGAACACCTTTATATATATAATATCACAACGCAAGGCATATGTCAATGAAAATAAGTTACAATGAGAATGATTTCAATAAATTCGTCAAACACCAAAGGTCAACGCAGTAAAAAAGAGCAAAGAGGATACAAAACAAAAAAAACGCCTTGACAAGGTTTGATGGGTGTGATATAATATTACAGTGGTATTTCGAGGTGTGGCTCAGTTTGGTAGAGCGCTGCGTTCGGGACGCAGAGGCCGTGGGTTCAAGTCCCGTCACCTCGACCAGTCACTCGCCGTGACGGGCATTGTCCGTCATGGCTTTTTTTATTATCAGAACTTAACGCCGCAGGGGGAGTTTTTGTATTACCTAAAAAAGTAGGGTTATGCTTTGAGAAACCGAAAAGCGTAACTATTTTTTTGTATGTTCCACATAGCAAAAGTGCCTTATGACTAGCATTAAGGCACTTTATCGATTCAATCTTTCCCCAACCTCTCCGAAATCTCCAACACAAGCTTCTGATCCTTCTCAGAAAGCCTCGATACGCTGTCCACGATCTTCTGTGTGAGAGCTGGATTATTGCTGCCATCGTCGAAAAACTGCTGATGATAAAGATATAGAGCAGATAAAACGAACCATGCTTGAACGTGTCGAAAGTATCGAGCCTAGAATAAGAGATTATG
This sequence comes from Ruminococcus sp. RTP21198st1_G1_RTP21198_201120, assembly GCF_040924265.1. Classification (NCBI taxonomy): domain Bacteria; kingdom Bacillati; phylum Bacillota; class Clostridia; order Eubacteriales; family Oscillospiraceae; genus Ruminococcus; species Ruminococcus sp. RTP21198st1_G1_RTP21198_201120. Next base: position 96,445 of record NZ_JBCOMH010000008.1, on the reverse strand, counting down.
CAGAAGAATGGCATATCAACATATTCAGACAAAAAGATCTCCGTTGGAGATATAAGAAAAACTCAGCTTATCACTACATATGGTATTGGCGCTATAGTTGACTTTAAGAACGATACTGTTGTTATCGCTTCTACAGACGATTGGGACTATTCCCCTAATGACGCTGATGAGGTAGAAAATCGAAAAATATTCAGCTTTTTAAGGAGCTTCATCAGCTTTTTGGCTTCTTCTTTTGTGATATGAGTTGTTACATCTTTAGATATCTCGCCGTCTTTATCCAACAGCTTTATGCTGCTAAGCGTTTGTAGATATCCGCACCATATTGCATACAGTGCTCTGATTTTCACTTGTCTTACTTCTTCTTTCCAAAAAAACAAATCAAACAGAATATCCACCACGTCTTTTACAAGAATGAATATCACCGCCGCCTCCTGTCCCCCAAGAGAGCGGCGGTATCTACACTACGCTACTTTTCAGTAAGATATTCATTTCTGTCAAACAACTGCTCAATTGAAAGATTTTTAAACCTCGGAATGTTGTATCCAAACGGCGAGTTGAGAGCCTTTACAAAGTCTTTCGTATAGCCGTGATTTTTTAAAAGATCGTCCTCATACTTTATTTTCTCTTCTTGCTTTGTGTCATCTCCCCTTTTCGTGATACAACGCTGCATAACATAATGATAAATGGAGAAGTAAGAATCCACTGTACGAATATCTCCTATGTATTCTTTCAGTTCACGAACTACAGTAAGATGAGCAATACAGTTGCGGTATTTTCTTGTCATGCTGCTGTCTGCATTATTGATATCAACTTCAACGCACTTGCGCAGCCGCTTGTTCTTTTTCAAGAACAAATTCGACGACTCATTACGATCATCACAAAGTTCACAAAGCGTCTGTGAAAGTATCCTGTAGTCATTTTTCAAGTTCTTTGAAGCCAACTCAGGAATTATCTCCTTATACAGCCCAAAATCACGTTCAAGGCAGTGTATCGCAATAACATACCTTGCATTGACATTCACAAGATTTTTCACCAGCAGATACATGACCGTAAGATAAAGCCCGATAACAGCCTTTGCCCTCTCCTTAGCCACGTTTTCTCTGCCCTTTGCCTGCTGTTTCACATTTTTGAAATCATCAAAGCTGATGTTCTTTATCATTCTCGCAAGCTCACTGCGCTTTGCTTCCAAAGAACTATTCATGTCAGGAAACTCCACACAACTCTTGTAATAACGCTCTATCTGCGTGTCAGGGATACCCCCAAGAACAAACATGACAACTTTCTCATTCTTAGCCACTTCTCTTATCTTCTGAGCGTTCGCATACTTGATAAGGTATACAAACCGAGAGGACTCGATAACATTGTTTGTTATAAAATTTCTCAGACCATGTATGCCCTTGCCTTTTTCTTTAAGTTTTAGAATCTCGCTTATCCTATCGTCCGTGATATTGTCGTCTATACCGAGTATAGTCAGTGCGTCACGGAACATCGTAAGCTTCGCTGAAGCCGCAGGCTTTCTCATGGAAGCAATGTTCTTTACGATAAAAAGCTCGTTGGTTATCCTCTGGCTGTCATTGAACAGCTTGTAGCCCGCCGTAAGCTCACACTCAACATCAACAGCAGAGCTTTTCATTATCTTCAAAAACTCCTTGATGTTATCAAACTTGCTGATAAGCGTTGTAAGAAGATCGTTTATCTCCTTGCCGTCAAGAAAATATGTGAGCATATATATCATTTTGGAGAAATACAAAAGGTCAGACGCATTCTTCTTTTCACTGTCAAGAATTTTCTCATCAAAATCCATGTCAGCCTTGCCAAGCTCCTTGATAACGTCACCGTTCATGTGGTCGGCGATATTTTCAAAATCATTCCTGAATTTGCCCCAAAGCTTTGCCGCTTCATCAGCATATATCCCCTCTTTTTCATCATCGGTCATTGAAAAACGCAGTTTACGCACAAGAGCTTCGCCTGCGGCAACGTCATTTCTGTAGTAGTTGCAGAAAAGCAGGAAATCCATAAGCTTGTACATCTTTGAGCGCACAGAGTCATATTGCTTGTCCTTAAATCTGAAACCGTATTCCTCCAGCATTTTCTCACGAAGCTTTTTGATAGAAAAGCCGAGATTTTTCTGAGATTTAAGCACAATGAAATCGTAATAAAGGCGTATTATATCATCAGCCTCATAGCCTTTCATCATATCAATAAGCAGGCTGATATTGACCTTGTTACCCTCGATAAAGTCCTTGTTTATGGACTTTAAACGCTCCTCAACAAGATAGTCAAGAGTATCTCTGTATTCGGGATCAATATTGTTAATAAAACTGTAAAGGTCAAATCTTTTTGCACCCGATTTATCATGAAAAACACACTGTCTTATCTGCCCCACAATTGCAAGCATATGATAAACACGCTTTTTGTATGCTTCCGAAGCTCTTGTGTCTTTTGTCTTTGGCTCTTCAAGGCCGAAATAGCCAAGGCGCTTAGTTTTCAGCAAGTCATTAAACTTGCTAAGGCTTTTCTTGATATTACCCTTTACCTTATCGGAAAGATTGCTTTTGTCAGGGTGAGTAAAAACTTCATAAGTATTTCTTGCAGAAAGATACTCCATAAAATCATCATAACTTTCAGAATCCTTTATACCAAGCATATTGTTCAGCGCATAAACGATATTCGTTACATACACCGCAAGTATCTTTTCGATATCCAGAATGTTGTAAATAAGCTGGATATGTATATTATCATCAAAAGTTTTGCCGAAAAAGCGCTTTTCAAGCTCCGATTTAAGCCCCAGCATATCCCCTCTTACAGGCGAGCTTTCACCGCTTCTGTGAGTAGGGTTTGAAGTATTTATCTCCACTCCGCTCCCAAAGCCATGCTTGCTTGAAAAAGTGATGTTTACCTCGTTTACATCACCAAGCTCGATATTGCTGTTGTCCTTTGAAGAAAGCTGAGTTTTGTTGTAGTCATTATTGTCCACCTCATATTCAAGCACAGCAGAATTGCCCTTGCCGAAAGAGGTTATGTACATTTTATTTTCGCTGACAAGAATAGACTTCATTCCTGCCGCCTTTACGGAGGATTTTTTCTTCTCTGCCACAGGTGCAATGACCTCTGCAGCAGGCATGGCAGCGATCGCAGGAGCAGCGTTATTATTTATCTCAGCCGCTTTGAGCTGTCTGGCTTTTTTCTGAGCCTCACGCAGCTCTCTAGGCTTCATTTTATTCTTTTTTGCCATAAATATTACTCCTTATATTAGTTATCCCTTAGCGCATTGAGCGTTAAGGGATTTTTTTATTTGTTGGTTTTGATGTTAAACTTTGCCAGCTAGTGCAAATTTGCACCAGTGTAGTAGCTATACTTATGCGGTGTATAAAGGCTCTCAGTTTTAGACTAGCGCAAATTCGCACTAGTGTAGTAGCCCCAATCGGCACATACAAGGTAATCGAGGAGTTTTAGACTAGTGCAAATTTGCACCAGTGTAGTAGCGAAATGACAGCAATCGAAAAGTTGAACAGGTTTTAGACTAGTGCAAATTCGCACTAGTGTAGTAGGTCAAAGTTGACAAAATAATCAACGATATTCTGTAATAAAACACCAAACTTATCTTATCAGCGCTTTAATACATAAATATTATACCATTTTCAGACACAAATGTCAATAGAAAGTGGCTGTTTTACATAAAGCATTTTCATCACCTCCCGTCTGTCGTTATTTCATCTCATTCCCCAATCTCCTTGACAGCTGCGATAGCGCAGTCAAGTACAGCTACAATGATAGCCGTAAGGATCGTCTTTCCCATTTTTATCACCTCCTGTCCTTTGTTCTGTATACATTATACCACCTTATCATCGTCAACAAAAGTGTAATTTTCAAAAACTTTTTTATCTATGTTTTTGCACATTTATCACGTTTTTACGGCATTTATGTCACAATTTCAGCAAAATAATTTTCTATGATATTGACAAAAAGTACATTTGTGATATAATGGATACAAGAGGTGATAAAAATGCTCATACCCCCAAGCACATTTCTGCCCAAGCGTGACAAAAACGTACCATATATCGCAGAGGTGCAATCCATACCCCTCTCACCCTCTGCATATTCCGTCATTATCAAGGACAAGTCCATATTTGAAACAAGCCTTTCCCCTAACGGCAGCGTATCAATGTCCTCATTTCTCACAAGTATATTTGATTCAGCATATATCGCATCATTAAAATACAAGAGTGACGATAACTATAAATATATTGGTATCCCACTTCTGAACGCATTCGTAGAATGGCAGATCGAGGAGATCGATGACAGCCTTGATGATAAAAGCAAGGAGATAATAAAAAGCTATCTTATCTCAAAGCTCTCTGCAAAATACGAAAAGACCAAGACCGAAAATGCAGTGCGAGTAAGGCTCAGCATATGCCGTGACCTTTACGATACACTGAGCAGTGATGACCTTTATTATGAAAACAAGGTGTACAGCTTGACCCTAAGAAGATTTCTGAAAGCCGTGTATGAGGACTATGCCCTGCTGTCAGATTGCGAACGTGAAAGGCTCATTTTCGCCGACAATATCATAAAAATAAATGAAGTCATCAAACAAAACGGCAGCAGATATTACAGCTTCATTTACGCATATTCTAATATGTACAGCCGTGAAAAGCGCCGCATAAGGCTTATCCCCTACCGTATCGTCAGCGACGAATATAAGATGTATAATTATCTTGTCTGCCTGTCCGACGAAAAAAGCGCAGGCAAAGAGTTCAAAGCCGACAGCTATCGCATAAGCAGATTGAGCGGACTAAGCATCGCAGAAAAGCTCAGCCAAAAGGAATACTCCTCCGTCACCGAATACGAACGGCTGAAAGAGGGTCACGTCAAGTCCGTGAAGCACCTACTCAGCGACCCACGTTTTGGCAGTGATGAGAGCGATATCTCCAAAGTGTACCTCACCGAAAAAGGCGTTGAAATGTTCGGCAAAATACTCTATCAGCGCCCCATACTGAAAGGCAATGAAAAGCCCAAGCCCAACACTGTCAACGAGTTCATCTCCCCGCCTATCCAAGTCAAATACTATTTCAATAAGTTCGGCAAAGACGGTGTTATCCTATCTCCAAGCGACTCGTTTGAAGAAATGAGAACGCTGTATGTCGAGGGAGCTGAGGCGTATAACCGAGAAGTTGAGATATGAGAATAAAAATGAAAATTATAGCAAAAAAACACCCCTATGCAGAAATATACTCACGATATCATAAATTGTCAAGCTCTGAGAAGAGTGAATATATGAGTTTATCTTTGTAAAATAAACCGACCCCATTCGCTAGACTTTTTGACCTAGCAAATGGGGTCGGTTCAAATATCAATATCATTAAGTAAAAAAATCAAGACATAAGAGCAAGCATAATATGCGGATCACTTTACTTTTCTGCCGTAAACCTTGCCCACTCATATTCCGCTGTAAGCGGAACTGTGCCGTCAAAGGCTTTCAGCCAGCTGTCAACGCCAATGCCGTTCCACGCATTCATCATTATTTTACCTGGTGTGACAGGCAGATTTTCCGTTGCCTTGTATGCTTCCTTTCCGTCAACATACCAAGTTATGCCGTCCTCTTTCCACTCAAATGCGTAAGTGTGAAAATCCTCAGAAGCGTCAAAACCAAGATCATACATATATTCGTGCTTGCCAACACCATTGGTGTAGTAATTGAACTGCACCTTTGTTGTGTCCTTGCCAAGGACTTCAACATCTATTTCGTCCCAAGGATTATCCTCCGATGGACCTGTGTATGTAAAGAATGATGATACAACGCCGTCATTCTTTATGGCTTTCATTGAAACCTCATAAAGTCCATAGCCATAGTTCTCCTTTGAACGATACTCGCCGCCTCTGTACGCTTCGGAATCGCCCATACTGTCAATGGTAAGCTGCATTTTCCCGTCATTGAAAGTTACGTTATCTTCGCTCCACGAACAGTTGAACGGATCACCATTTGACCAGCCTGCTGAAATGGAAAAATCATTTGACGCACCCTTGCTGAAATCCGCCTCAACCGTGTATGGAGAATTGCTTTCCGTTTCCGCCTTGCTGCTGACATCTTGCGAAGAACTGCTGTCAGATGAAGCACCACAGCCACCCATAGACATAACTATCATTGTGAGAATCGACATAGCCAAAACTTTTTTCATTTTTCATTACCTCCGAATAAATATCAGAATTTTATCTTCTATAAGTATTATAATTCAACAGATGTGATATTTATATCATAAAAGTAATGCAAATATTATAATATTAATATCAACTTATATTTTCGATCTGCTTGTGCTATGCTTGTTCCAGTTTGCACGGAAAAACTGATCTCTATACTGTTTCGGCGTAAGTCCTGTCTGTTTCTTAAAGCAGGCAATAAAATGGCTGTGCGAGCTGAAAGCAAGATAATTGGCTATATCAAGCGGACTATATTCAGAATATCTCAGCATATTTTCAGCCGCTTGTATCCTTTTTGACATAATGAAATCAGAGATCTTTACGCCAACTTCCTCTCTGAAAAGCTTTGAAAGATACTGAGGCGTTATGTTCAGTTCATCAGCTATCTGATTGACGGTCACGCCCTTGTAAATATTATCGAAAATGCAGTCAAAGCACATAAGGATATGCTTCGAGTAAACGTTCTGTGACGCAGCCTTTTTCATTTGCTTTGTATAATAAACGATGACTTCTTTGTGTACAGCCATAACGCTTTCTTCATTGCGGCACTCATCACATTTATTAATGTATATATCGCTTATGGTATACGCAGTTTCCGGGTCAAGTCCACCCTCGATGCAAAACCTGCACAGCATAGCTATGGTTATGACAAGATGATACTTGACGTTTCTAAGGTCGTCTTTGCTGAGCCTGCCCTTTCCGTTTGTATCCAGCGGCGTATACAAACGTTTGACCGTTTCAAGGTCGCCCTCCCGCACCGCAGAATAGAATTCCAGTTCCGTTTCATATGGTGAATGATGATAGTCATTTTCCTTTTGCATAAACTGCCGCTTAGACAATTCTCTGTTTATTTCCATAGCTTTCACCCCCTGCTTTTTAGCTTATTATATCATATTTACAGACACAAGTAAAGCCTCATATTTATAGAAAAAGGACGGCAAATCACCCTGCCGCCCTTTTTTCTGATAATTAGATATTATTTAGCCTCTTTCATTGAAGTCATAGCCTCGTCGATAAGATAATCTATAGCCTTTTCATTTTCCTGAACGACCTGTGACCAACTCTTTGACTCCTGCGGATTCATTGTTCCTCTTATTGCAGTATCGCAAATAGAGTTAAGGTCGGCAGATACGCCCTGTTCAAAGTCAAATACAGGATTCTGTGCAGACAGATCATAGATAGTTTCTCTCATTTCAAGCATCTCATCTGTCCAGCCGTAATCGTCCTTGTACTGATCGAGGGTTATCTGATGTGCAGCCTCGTCAAGCTCTGCATAACGGCAGCATTCAAGGAAAGCTGCCACGCCCTCAGGATTTTGAGCGTTCTTTACAATGCTAAAGCCGTGTACTCTTGAAGGGATATACTGTTTATCACTATCAGCTGAGCAAGGAACAGGAACGAACATTACCTCTCCCTTTGATACATCGCCATAGTTTACAGTTGTTGACGGAGCATTCTCAAGTGCCCAAAGTCCGATAGGATAGAAAAGCGTCAGACCTGTTGCCATTCCGCTGCCCTCAGCGTCGCCTCTGAGTTTCCAGTTATTCTCGTGCTTTGGATAAACAACATTGTTCTTCTGCAGCTCATACATCATATTCTGAGCCTTTGCTATCATAGGGTCAGAAATATTATTTACAAGCTTGCCGTCTGTGATACCGATGAGCGGCACACCTGAAGACTGCTGCAAAGCCTTTTCATAATACCAGCCGTCGAGAGCGTATTTATCGCTTTCAGCGTCAGTAAAATCAAGACACATTTCTGTGAATGTATCCCAGTTCCACTTGCCTTCTTTGAAAAGCTCAGCAGGATCGTCATAGCCGTTATCTTCCATTGTCTGCTTGTTGTATACAAAAACATACGCAGGGTCTGTTCTGATAACGCTCACATAATGCTTATCGCCAAGCATAAACTGATCTGTCGCACCCTTTATGTCTGTCCAAAGAGGCTTTGAAAGATCAATATAATCGTCGATAGGCTCTATCATTGACTTTATAGCACCCTTAGGGAAAACGTCCATATCATCAGCACCGATGAAATCAGGTGAATCATTTGACATTACAAGTGCCGCAAGATCGTCAAACTTAGTTTCCCAAGTGGTCTGCACCCAGTTTATCTTACCATTATACTTTGTCTTGAACAAAGCAAGGTCAGCACCTATCTCCTTGTCCTCTGCCTCAGTAGGGTTGATATCCCAATGTGAAAACCACTTTATTTCGTTGCTCTTGAGATCTCTCACATCTTTCATATCATCAGCAAGTCTTTGAACTATCTGCTGCTGATCTTCCTTAAGCTTTTTGTCAACTACCTTGCTTGATGAATCACTTGAACTTCCGCAAGATGCAAATGCTGAAAGCGAGCAAACCGCAAGGGCAAATGTCAAAACTCTTTTTGCATTATTCATAGCCATACCTCCGAATATTACTTTCTTCTCTTTGCAACGATCACTGCTGTGCCTGCAAGAGCGATAACTGCAAGTGCTCCGCCAACAGCCGCACCTGTTTCTGCTGCCTTAGATGTATCGTCAGATGCTTTTGAAGATGTAGCCGCTGCTGCAGAAGTCTTGCCTGCATCTGCCTTAGATGAAGAAACGTCTTTCTTTGACGTATCAGCCTTTGAGCTTGAAGCATCAGACTTTGAATCTGCCTTTGAAGCATCTGTTTTTGACTCTCCGCCCTCGGCAGATGCAACACCGAAATCAAGCGTCATTGAAAGTGTGCCGCCGTTGAAAGCGCCTTCCTTCTCCCAGCCTGCGACCTCAGGACAAGCTTTCTTTGTTACCTCGCCTGTTTCCTCATTGACCTCGTCAGTTGGTCTGATATGTATTCTTATTCCACCCTCTGCGTCCTCGTCCATTGAAGTGATAGAATTAAGCGAATCAAAAACTGTTGTTGTGCCGTCCTCGGCAACGAACTTTGCGTCAGATATCTTAACGTCCACAGGATAAACACCATCAGGAAGATTAGCCACCATAACGCCCATATCTCCAAGAGTTCCCTTTCCTGACATTGTCTTATCAGCGATAACTTTGCTTATCTTATATTCAACAGTTATCTTGCCAGCATCATCGATGCCTACCCAGTCGCCCTGATTCCAGGTCCAGTCCTGACCCATATAAAAGCCCATTGCTCCGATAGAGTAATATGAGTCATTCATTTTTGAGTCCTCCTCTGACGGATGAACAACATCGCCTAGCTTTGCTGCCGAAACAGAAACTGACATCATTGTTGCTGCGAGAACCGCTGCTGAAAGACCTGCTACAAATTTTTTGATCTTCATAACCTTTTCCTCCTATTTTTCAATAAAATTTTTTGCTAAAAGCAATTTATTTTGTTGTTTCTGTATATATTATAACTATGTAAACGTTTTGTTTATATCAAAAACGTAACATAAATATCATAAAAGTGTTTAATATCGAATTTATGTAAGATTATAAATATATGAAAACAGACCCACTTGATATTCAAGCAGGTCTGTTTATTCGGAAGTTATTATAAGAAAGTGACTATGAATTATTATGTTTATATTATACGCTTTGTTTTAAAACTATTATATCAATATTCAATTATTTATATCAAATAATTATCGTAAATAGAATTTTATGAGCAAACATCAATTTATGAAACTAAGCATAAAAAAACAAGCTCGGCAAACGTGACCGAGCTTGTCCAAAAATGGAGTTATATTAAGAAATGATCTATTAAAGATACTTTACCAGTTCATCAAGAACGCTGTCAAGATGTCCGTCAATAAAGCCATAGTCAACACCCTTGTATGACCAAGCCGCTCTTCCGATAGAACATTTCTCAAAGGCACTGCTTATATCCTTGTACCAGTTAAGAGTATTTTCAGCAGATGCAAGATTTATAACACCGTATTCTCCACAATACATAGGAACATTTCTTTCCTCTGCGACCCTTACAGCCTCAGCAAATCTTCCCATAAAATAATCAGGCGTAAATTTCTCTGTCTTGACCTCCTCGTATGTCTGCATATATTCAAGACCAAGACGCTTTACCTCACTTCTGTATTTTGGGACGCTTCCCGGATAATCGATCCTGAAATCTCTCGGCATCTCATCTACCCAATAGGCAGCCTGATGAGTGAAAAGAAATGGGTCATAGCAATGGAAAGTATAAACTATATGCTCGTCATAAGGCTTATCAAGATCTTTCATTGAATCAATAGAGTTGTTCCAGTAGCTGCCCACAATGATATTTATATCAGCACTATATTTTCTGATAAGCTTTATGGTATTTTCAATGATAGCATTCCACTTTGTGCTGAACTTAGGGTCAGTTACCTCATTGAGAAGTTCAAAAGAGACCCTGTCAGAATATTTGCTGAAACGCTTTGCAAACTCTTCCCAAAGGTCATAGAATTTCTGCTGAAGCTCAGCGTTATCAAAGAATCCGCTTTCAGCCTGAGCCTTGTCAAAGAAAAAGCCCATTGTCTTATGGAGGTCAAGTATCATATTGATACCGTTATTTCCGCACCAATCGATACACTTCTGAACATAGTCGAAGCCGCTCTCTATAAAGCCGTTTTCGTCCTGAAAGATATTATAATCCACAGGCACTCTAACGTGGTCGCAGCCCCAGCCCTTTATACGCTTGATGTCCTCCTCTGTAATAAAATTATCAAGATGTTCCTTACTGTAATCGCATTGTGACAGCCAGCCTCCGATATCGATGCCGTGCATATAGCCATTAAATCTTCTCATATTTTAACCGTCCTTTCTGATTCTAGTTTTGTTTGCAACTATATCGTAGTACTGTATGGCCAGAAATTATATCATAATTTTAATATTCGTGTAAAAATCGTAATGCTATTGTGGCGTTCTAAACATACATTTCCAACTATTGACGAGCATTATGTTGCACGAAAAATAATTGCACTCCTCAGATTGGCGGATAGACTGTACATAAAATAATGCAAGACCGCCGCAGGTCACGAATTAATGCGACCTGCGGCGGTGACTTCTTTTATTGTTATCTGTAATCTAATTACCTTGAAACATAGCTAACATACTATTTCATATCCAGCGGATAAACAGGTCTTCTTATCTTCTTAAATTCACCGATTTTTGTAACGTCAGGATTATTGACACCTATACTCTCTGCTGTAAAATATACATATTCCTTGTCGCTAAAATTTGCCTTGTATGAATGGCCGAAGCCTTTGAGAACGAGAACTGAATATTTGTTGCTGTCAATGTCAAGATGTCTAAAAATATTTATCATCTCCGTTGGAACTTTATTTTCAGTTACAACAATATCTGCTTGTTCCGTGCTAATAACAGCTATGCGACCATAATCAGTATATGTTTCCCCATAATCTGCAAATTCTTCACCATTAGCTTCGCACATTGGTATTGGTTTGCAAATGAGTTTAGTGACCACCGCCGTTATCGGTAAAGGTCGTCCGTGCTTATTATCAGTTTTTCCACCAAGAAGTCCCTTTATAACAGCACCCTCTCCTGCTGCAAAAGCCATTTCCGTGATCTCTCTATCACAGATAGTTGATACCCCTATTTTATTTATACCGCCCTCAATAAGTTTATCAAGAATATAAGTACCATCAGCAGGACCGCCGCCGAGCGGGTCATCACATTCATCGATAACGGCATATTTCTTTGAAGGTGCACTCTTTATTGTGCATATTATTTTGTCAAGTGGATCAAGGTGCACAAAGAAACTATCTTTTTTGTCTATAAACATATTTGATATGTCATTACATATCGCCTGTGCATCGGATACATCTGTTGTCACCGTACAAATAATAGACGGACCTGCATTATATTTGTCAGAGCCATAAAAGCCTGCAAATGGTGATACATTGATAACGCCTGCCTGTTTCTCATATTCAAAAGCTTGGGCTATAAATGGCGTCATAGCACCACCATTTGTATCTGTATTGATCGCAGGCAAAAGGAGCGGAGGCTGAGCATATGCCGTTTTCATTACAAAGCCTTCTTCAAGCTGTCTATGATATATCTCCACACATTCCGATTCACGTTTCCTTATATCAACGTGAGGTTCTGTATTATAACCCAGAAGAAGGTCTGCATTCTTCACCATAAGAGGAGATACATTTGCGTGCAGGTCAAGTACAGCATATATCGGCGTACCTTCTCCAACAAGTGCCTTGATTGAGCTGAGCAAGTCCCCCTCACAATCATCAAAGCCTTCAACTACTGCTGCACCATGGAGATTGAGAAACACAACATCAGGCTTAGTAAAAGCGATCCTTTCAAGCATTCTCTCTTTTATAGCGACATATACATCTTTTTCAATAAGTCCCGACGGCGTAGCAAACGCAGCTGGCAGAGGTAATACATCATCATTATACTTTGCCAATGTTCTCAAAAAGCCCGTTATCTCACGAGCGTCGTTGAAATACTCCGTAAACTCCTTAACATCATCAGTATCAATGTAATCACGAGCTTTAAAGCTGTCAAGGTCTGTGCGTATAGCACAGAATGTATTTGTTTCGTGAAAAAAGCCGCCTACCGCCGCTCTCATAAAAATCATCTCCAATAGTCATTATTAAGGGTTTAACATTACCTTATAAAAATTATATTAAATTATAAAAGAGATTTCAAGGTCATAACACCACAATTGTCTCTGTGTTCTTTGCACAATTACTGATTATTGTGCACTCGCAACAACATTATTTGTAACTTGCACAACTTGATTAATCTTGTTTATTGTGATATACTTAGGTCATAGAAAGACAAAACAGAATATTTCAAAGAACAAAGACGTTATTTCCTTTTTAAAGGCAAATGGCGTCTTTTTTATTCAGGAGGTTGGATTACATGAAAAAAATCGAAATTATCACAAGAACGGAAAAGCTAGAGATTATCAAGAAGATCCTTGTCAATCACAATTGCCTTGGTCTCACCGTTTATTCAGTAATGGGTTGTGGACGTCAGAAAGGTCATATCAGCAAAGCTGAAAATGATGATGTTGCAACTAATCTTCTCCCTAAGATATATGTTATGACAGTTGTAAAAGACAGTGAGCTAAAGCTCATTATGAACGACATCTACAATGAGATTGGTACAGGAACACACGGCGATGGCAAGTTATTTGTATCTAACATCGAAGATGCCATGAGAATCCGTACAGGAGAATGTGGAGAAAATGCTTTGTAAGCAGTAAGAGAGGTAACTATGAAAGAGAAAAAAGTAATAGTGTCCTTAAAAGGCATATCAAAAACATATGACAATGATGTCAAGGTCGTCAAGAATATTGATCTGGATATTTATGAGGGCGAGTTTTTGACTATTCTTGGAGCTTCTGGCTGCGGCAAAACCACCACGCTGCGTATGATAGCTGGCTTTGAGGACGTTTCCTCCGGCGATATTTGTATCGACGGCAGCTCCGTGATAGGTGTTCCGCCTTATAAAAGACAAGTAAATACGGCTTTTCAAAGTTATGCTTTGTTTCCTCATCTTAGCGTTTATGACAACATTGCATATGGTCTGAAATTAAAAAAAGTTTCCAAAGCAGAGATACACGAAAGTGTTTCACATATGCTTTCGCTTATCAGGTTAGACGGATATGAAAAAAGGAAGCCTGCTCAGCTTTCAGGCGGACAAAAACAGCGTGTATCTATTGCAAGAGCACTCATCAATAATCCAAAGGTATTGTTGCTTGACGAACCATTGGGGGCTCTTGACCTTAACCTCAGAAAGCAGATGCAGCTGGAATTGAAAACAATGCAGAAAAAGCTTGGCATAACATTTATATACATCACTCACGATCAGGAAGAGGCTCTGACGATGAGTGACAGAATTGCTGTAATGCACAAGGGCATACTTGAACAGGTCTGTTCCCCAAAGGAACTTTATATGAAGCCAAAAACAAAATATGTTGCAGAATTTATCGGTGAGTCAAATATCTTCGAGGGCGTAGTAAAGGACAGAAATAGCGACAACTGCACAGTTGCGATCGAAAGTGGAAACATCCTGTGCAGCGGTGATGGTTATGTTGCAGGACAAATGGTATATGTTTGCATTCGTCCAGAAAAAGTACGGATCACAAGAAAAGCAGGAAGCGGCAATTCACTGCCAGCCGAGATAAAGGAGCAGATATTTACTGGCAATATGATGAAACATATTGCCGTGCTTTCTAACGGACACGAGATAAAAGTTGCAGACATTGCTTCCTACAACGATATAAATATCGGTGACAAGGTATATCTTGAATGGGACGCAAAGGACGCTGTAATGATCAAAAATCCGACAGGCCCTATGGCCGAAAATTTTGACACATTGCGGGGGGTGCAGTAAATGACAACATCACGCAGCAGGTTCAATTTCACGGCACTTGTATATATTCTCCCACTAACTTTGGCACTTCTGCTGCTTGTGGTACTTCCACTTTTATATGTTGCAGCAATGAGTTTTATGGGACGTGGCGCATACGGCGGCACTATCAGAAGATTTACAGTTGACGCTTATGAGTCTCTTGCAGATTTTACTTATCTCAAAGCCGTAGGAAGATCAATATGTATGGCTCTTAAAAGCTCTGTATTATGCATATTGCTTGGATATCCATTTACCTTTATTGTGGCAAGAAAATGGAAAAAATCAGGCAAGCTGCTTATGTTTCTGCTCATGATACCTGTTTACACCAGTAGCCTTGCAAGACTATATAGCCTTGTTATAATGTTTAATTCATCTGGCTTGATAAATACTGCTCTTATGAAGCTTCATATCATAAGCTCACCTTTGCAGATACTTTATACAAACGGCTCGATCACAATTGGGCTTGTACAATATCTTCTGCCGTTTGCAGTAATGCCGTTATATTCATCTATAGAAAAACTTGACGAATCAACTATCGAGGCGTCTTATGACCTTGGAGCAGGCAAGGTAAAGACCTTCATAAAGGTAATTCTCCCTATGACTTTTCCGGGAATAATCGCAGCATTTATCATTCTTTTTGTTCCTGCTATAGGCACATATTTTATTACAGATGTTATCGGCGGTGGAACAGTATATATTATAGGTAACATTATATGCAACCAATTTCTCAGTGCAAGGAACTGGCCTCTCGGTGCAGCACTCTCAGTGTGCGTTGTAATATTCATTCTGCTTATGCTTTATCTTTACAGTAGGATAGGAAACCTTGATGATTTGGGGGCGATGTAAATGAAAAACAGCAAACTTGTAAATAAAATAACGAATGCTTATGTGATGCTGATATATGTGTTTGTATTTATTCCTGTAATAGTTATGGTCGCATTTTCATTCAACAGCCTGCCTTCAAATCAGCATTGGGAAAGCTTCACGCTTGATTATTACAGCAAACTGTTTTCTGATAGTGAAATGATCCAAGTACTTATAAACTCACTTACACTGGCAGTAGTAAGTACGCTTGCCGCTATCTTTATCGGCACCCTTGGTGCATATGCGCTTTGCAGGCTTAAATTCAAGGGCCGTTCGTTTCTGAATTTTATGGTTTTTGTACCTATGGTGATCCCAGAAATAGTTATAGCGGTAGCATTTCTTGGGCTTACAGGTGCAGCTGGTATATCAAAAGGCTTTGGGGTTATGGTATGTGCGCATACTATATTCATTCTTCCGTATATTATCGTTACGCTCAAGTCAAGATTTGCAGACTATGATGTTTCTATAGAAGAAGCTTCACTTGACCTTGGTGCAAACCAGATATATACATTCATACACATCATCTGTCCTATGATACTTCCAGGTATTTTTACTGGCGGACTTATGGCATTCTCGCTGTCATTTGACGATCTTATCGTATCAAATTTTCTCAGCAACACGGGATATACCACACTTCCTGTAAAAATATACTCAAATCTGAAGGTAGGTATCTCACCTGAATATAACGCATTGTTCACCATAATATTTGCGGTAATGCTTATAGCTACCGCGGCTATTGCAATAAAAAAGAAAAGAGGAAAGTAAAATGAAAAGAAGAAAATTTTTGGCGTTGACAGCAGCATTGGTATTGGCGGCAACAACCGGACTGGCTTCCTGTGGAAACAATTCAGGCAGCAAAGGCGACACAAAAGAACTTAATATGATTCTTTACCCTGACTATGTCCCTCAATCTGTCATTGACAGCTTTGAAAAAGAAACAGGCATAAAGTGTAATATCGACTATGTTGACAATGACACTCTCATCTATACCAAGTGGTCAGAAGATCCCAAGGGTTATGATATTGGTCAGCCTGCTATTTCTACTCTGCACGCACTTATCGATGCAGATATGCTTCAAGAAATAAGCTATGAAGATATTCCAAACAGCAAATATATTTCCACAGATAAATGTGATATCTCACTGAATGACAATGACAAGAAGTACTCTATTCCATATAACACCACCGGCGGTTACACTTGGATATACAACACAAAGACCTGTCCTGTCACTATCACAAAAATGGATGATCTTCTTGATGAAAAGCTTCGTGGTCAGATCGTTACAATGCCTTATTCGTTCATGTGGTATCCGTCAGCACTTATGCACCTTGGATATTCAGACTCCTCCACAGACGAAAAAGAGATTGCTGAAGCAACAGAATGGGTCAAGAAGCTTACTGCGAACGTAAAGGTGTTCGACGGTGCAACACCAAGTTCTTCTGTGAAAAATGGCGAATGCAGTGTGGCTCTTACATTTGCAAGTGACGCTTCAAGGGCGCTTCTTGATGACCCTGATCTTGATTACCTCAAGGTAGAAGACCAGACATTTATGCAATGCACACAGTATTGGGTTATTGGAAAGCAATCGCCTAACAGTAAGAATGCTGAAAAGTTTATTGATTATATATGCGACCCTAAAATTTATGCAGAGTGTTTGAATACATACCCCGCTATATCAAATAATGAGGAAGCGCTGAATTATGTTTCCGATGATTATAAGAAAATAGAAGGTATGTTTGAGATCCCTGATGATAAAAAATCATACATTCTCAATTCGGACCTCCCTACTGACGCACTTTCCACATATGATGAACAATGGAATAAGATCATGTCAAACTAAGGAGTGATCCTACAATGAGCAAAGATTATTCTGAGATAGCATACAAACATACACGTTTTTTTGTTGAAGAATGCGGAGAGCGTATCGCAGGCACTGCACAGATGAACAAGGCAGCAGAACACGCTGTCGAAGTGTTCAGATCTCTCGGCATGAAATATATCCAGCATCATTTTCAAGTACCTGTTTGCAACACTGAAAAAAGCGTTGTTGAGTTGATCTCAAACAAGCAAATCACACCTCTGCCACATACTAATGTGTGCTTCTGCACAGATACACCAGAGGGTGGCTTAACAGCGGAAGCTGTACTTATACATTCAGACGTCAAGAAAATGGGTGTTATCGGCGAGATCTATCCTATCAGTGACAAGTGTATAAAAACAGATATCAAAGGAAAGATCGTAGTTATAGAGCGAAGCGTTCTTATGGATTACCCAGATATAGACACCTACAAGGTACTTGAAAAATATAAACCCGCTGCCGTAATATTCACAACAGACGAGTCACAGCAAGGCATACCATATGTGTATTCAAATTTTGAGTACAGAGAAGCACAGTATATGCTGCCGTCATTCATAATGAACAAAAATGATGTGAATAAACTGTTCAGCCAAAATGATAAGGTCATACTGCACGTTGAACTAAAAACTCAGGTTCAGAAAAAAGAAAGCACCAATACGATAGGCGTGATAGAGGGTACAGACAAGCAAGATGAAGTGATCTTGATCTCAGGTCATCTTGACTCGGCAGTCAGCAGCAAAGGTGCTGTTGATGATGCAGGTGCAATAGGCACTGTTATGGCATTAGCAGAAAAATACAAGGCTCTATCCGACAAGGGCGTCAGAACACATAGGACCTTGTATTTTGCCTGCTGGTCGGGTCACGAACCTGGTCTGCACGGAAGCAAATACTTTTTGCAGCAAAACCAGGACATTTACAAACGTATAAAATATAATATCAATTACGATATCCTTGGAATGGCAACGCCTTATTCCATAACCTATGCAGGCGTAAAAGACTTTGAAGCGATATTTGAAAAAGTATTTGAAAAGTGCGGCTCAACGTTGGACATTTTTTCCGGACCTGTTCCCTGTGACACACTAAATCTCACATCAAACAAAATCCCTAGTCTTACTATGTCAAACGGTGGATTCGTATGGGGACATACGCCTGCTGATGATATGAAAAACATTGACAAAAGGGGCTTTGATCAGCCTATTGATTTCTCAAGTGAGCTTATAAACTATCTTGACAGCCTTGAAAAAATACCTCAGGGATACACTGATGATATTGAAAAACAGCTTGATATATATGCCACACGATATGGCTGGGATTTCTGACAGGAGGCATATGTTATGAAAATAATTGATCTGAGCGGCGAATATACAGAAAAAATGTGGTATTATGGTGAGCCATATACGCCATACAGCGTAAAAGATCTTGCGTGTGTCGATAAAAATGGCTATATCGCAAGAGAATATACACTGACAGCCCACACAGGCACTCACATAGAAAACAGCGCTCATTGGAGCGAAAACGCACAGGGAATAAGCGAGACCCCTATTGAGAAATTCGCAGGTAACGCTCGGTTACTTTACCTGCCGTTCTCAGAAAGCAAAGAGATAACAGTGAAAAGACTAAAAGCAGCAGGTGCTGATGATCTTGAAAAAGACGAGATATGTATTATCCGAACAAATTGGGATAGCTTTTGGAACAAAAAAGAATATGTATCTGAAAGCCCATATATTACAGTACCTGCGGCAGAATATCTTGTATCAAAGGGAATAAAACTCGTGGGAATGGACAGCCCTATGATAGGCGATCCGAATGACGGGATCTCATCAGTAGGAGCTGACCTCGTTCTTCCTGACTATAAGTTTTCAGAGGCAGGGATACCGATAATACTTGGTCTTGTAAATTTATCATCTCTGCCTGAAAAGTTCTTTTTTACAGCCTTTCCACTAAAACTGCATAACGGTGAAGGAAGTCCCTGCCGTGCAACTGCAATAACATTTTAAGATAAAGGAGCTATTTATTATGGAATATGAAATTCAGAAACATCTGCATTATGCAGGAATACCAAGTTTTAATCTTTATCCGTACACACAGGATACTGAATGTGCTGACATAACTATAATGGGTGTACCTTTCGATAGTGGTGTTACAAATCGTCCAGGTGCAAGACTTGGACCAAGAGCTATAAGAAATATGAGTCAGCTTACAAACTGCTTTGCCTACCCATGGAGCTACAAACTCAGCGATAACGCAAAGATCGTTGATTACGGCGATGTAGGATACTATGTGGGTGCAAATACAACGAAGGTAATGCTTGAGGAAACGTATAATACTGCCAAAAAAGTTTTTGAATCTGGCAGCAAACTTCTTACCCTTGGCGGAGACCACACTATTCCATATGGTATGGTCAGAGCTGCAAGCGAAAAGTTTGGAAAACTTGCTCTGCTGCATTTTGACTCTCATCAGGACAGCACTCCGTCCACTGATGGAAATGTATCCCACGCAAACTTCGCATATGACTTACAGGCTGAGGGGTGTATCGACCCGTCACATTCGGCGCAGGTTTTTATAAGAACTGAAATGACTAAATGTGGATATAATATTTTCTATGCTATGGACGCTGTAAATATGGATATGAAAGAGCTAGCTAGACAGTTGAAAGCCATTGTGGGCGATATGCCTGTATACATAACCTTTGATATTGACGCTCTCGATCCCTCGGCTGCACCAGGTACAGGTACGCCTGTTATTGGCGGTCCTACCTCAGCTCAGGCAAGGCGACTACTTTACGAACTGCGTGGTATCAATGTTGTAGCAGCAGATCTTGTAGAGGTGCTTCCCGCATATGACCACAGCGAGATCACCGCACTTGCGGCGGCAACGATCGCACAGGACCTTATGTATCTTATGTATAATAAAGGATAAATCTCGCATCTCCAGCCCATAGTTTTACCTATGGGCTAAAGGTGTTTTTAGGAGTGATAACAAATGAACTGCGAAGATCTAATGAACATTCCCAAAATATATTCAGGAATGAAGCTTATAGCGGGTGGGTCAGGAATGTACAGAAACATACGGTGGATATATTTTGCCGATTGTACACAATGTCTTTCAGATGATTTTAAAGTCTCACAGTTGATACACGGAGGAGAACTTGTTATTGTCACAAATGCAGCACTCACAGACAATGATGACAAAATGCTCAGTATGATTGTGGAAATGAACCAAAAGAATATAGCTGGGCTTGTTATAAATGTCGGACAGATATCACCTATGCTGACCGAATACTGCAATGACAACGAACTACCGCTGTTTGAACTGTCCTATGATCTGCACCTCATTGATCTTTCACAGATCGTATGCAAGGCATTGGTGGAAGAAGAAAGCAACACAAACTCGATAGATCAGCTTCTTGCTGCAATAATTTATTCCTCTAATATAAATGACGCTGATATAAAGATACGGGCAGGCTATCTAGGCACTAATATATCGGATAAAAATCACATAGTCGTGCTGAAGTTAAACAAAAACAACAAACTTCAGGACTCTTATGAAAATCTGCAAAGATATATCAGATATGAATTTAAAAACTATGGTTTGCAAAAAATGCTGATGCTCTGGCAAATAGATACAGGCATAATGCTTATCCCCTCGGAGTTATTTAGCCGCGATCTGCTCTCCAATATACTCACAAGGATAATAGACCACATTAATTCTTACTACGGCATTGACGCAAAGGCAGGGATAGGATCTGCATATGAATACATATCGGAATTAAAGAAAAGCTTTCAGGAAGCTCTGAACTCCATTAAAATATCACACTCTGAAAGTAAAAGTCAGAAAATATTCTTTTACGATAATCTCGGTATCTACTCGCTTATCGCGCAGATAAAAAATGATAAGTTTCTTGATGAATATGTAAATAATCATATAGGCAAACTGATACAATCTGATGTTTTGCAGGAGGGCGACCTTTGCAAAACGCTTGAAGCCTATCTTGATCATAACTGCAACGCTGCCGCCGCAGCAGAGCACCTGTTTATCCACAGAAATACAATGCGCTATCGTATGGATAAGATCAAAAAGATACTTTGCTGCGAACTTGATGATCTTGACGTCTATCTTGAACTTAAAATGGCGTTTGAGATCAAAAACTATCGTGAAAGTCAAAAAGATCAGTCATAATTTATTGTGTGCATACACCACAATAAAGATTATAAAGACAACACATTGCTGTTATACTGTTTTTTTCTTATAATTATATCAAAGGAAAAAACTTTCCGTAATAAAAGAACAGGAGTGACTTTATAATGCTAAGAAATTCATCACCAACTATAATTACAGATAAGGTTCCAGGACCAAATGCCTGTGTACTTTTGAAAAAAAGGGACAACGCACTGCCTAAAGCGCTCTGTGGCTATACATATCCTATATGTATCAAGCGTGGAGAGGGCGCAATGCTCGAAGATGTTGACGGAAACATCTTTCTTGATTTTATCGGAGGTGTCGGCGTTCTCAACATCGGCTACAGCAGACCTGAGGTCGTGAAAGCTGTTCAAGATCAGGCAGAAAAATATTTTCACTGCATTTTCAATGTGGTGGCACACAGTGGTTACATTGAACTTGCTGATAGGCTCAACAAACTTATGCCATGCAAAGGTGATAAACTGAAAACATTCTTTGCAAACAGCGGTGCAGAGGCAGATGAGAATGCAGTAAAGATAGCCAAAGCATATACAGGAAGAAAAGGCATCATCTGCTTCTCTGGTGCATTCCACGGAAGAACAAATCTTACAATGGCTCTTACAGCAAAAAAATCTTATGCAAAGGGAATGGGTCCTTTCCCGTCTGATATTTACAGAGCTGAGTTCCCTTACCTTTATCATGCACCAAAAGGATATTCTGAACAAGAAGCAATAGCATATTACCTAGACAAACTCAACACTCTTTTTGATGAAGCTGCACCTGCCAGTGATATTGCAGCAATGATAGTCGAACCTGTTCAAGGAGAGGGTGGTTTTGTCCCCGCACCTATCGAATGGGTAAAAGCCGTCAGAAAGATATGCGACGATAATGGTATTTTACTTATTGCTGATGAAGTACAGTGTGGAAACTGTCGAAGTGGCAGATACTATGCCTCAGAATATTGGAAGGAAGCAGGTGCTGCACCAGATATTATAGCAACAGCAAAATCTCTTGGCGGCGGCGTTCCAATAAGTGCAATAACCGCCCGTGAGGAAATTATGGATTCAGTACCTGTGGGAACTATTGGCGGAACATATTGTGGAAATCCTCTTGCCTGTGCTTCTGCACTCAAGGTAATGGATATAATGCTGGAAGAAGATTATGCAGGCAAAGCTGAAGAAATAGGTAAAAAGGCAACTATATTTTTCAGCGGTCTTAAAGAAAAATATGAAGAGGTAGGAGATGTAAGAGGTCTTGGCTCGATGCTTGGCGTGGAATTTGTAAAGACTAAAGCAGAAAAAGAACCAAACGGCGAACTTGTTTCTAAGGTGATACAGAACGCCCTTCAAATGGGACTAATGCTTGAAAATGCTGGCACACACGGAAACGTTATAAGATTTCTTGTCCCTCTGTGTGTAACAGACGAACAACTTGAAAAAGGCTTTGAGATATTTGAGACCGCTTTGGTAAAAGCAAAGTCTGATAAATAATACAAGAAAAGAGGTATTAAACGTGAGTATGGATTTTAATTACTACCTGCCTGTAAATATTGTTTTTGGAAGAGGAAAAGTCAGCTCTGTTGGAATCATCGCAAGCGATCACGGCAAAAAGGCACTTGTTGTCACAGGAAAAAGCAGCACAAAGCGCTCTGGGTTGCTTAACCGAATTTGCAGTCACTTAAAAAAATCAGGTATCGAATATACTGTTTTTGATAAAGTACCACAAAATCCTCTTACAACGACAGCTGAGCAAGCTGCACGAATAGCAAAAGACAACGGCTGCGATATGGTCATAGGCGTCGGCGGTGGAAGCGTTATGGATTGTGCAAAGGCAGCAGCATTTATCGCAGTAAATGACGGTGATATAAATGACTACATATTCAATCGTCTGAAAAGCGGCAAAGCTCTGCCGATAATACTTATCCCAACGACCTGCGGAACAGGCAGTGAGGGAAACGGATTTGCTGTATTAACAAACCCGGAAAACGGAGATAAAAAATCACTAAGATGCAATGCAATAGTTGCAAAGGCGTCTATCATTGATTCTGAATGTATGATGACTATGCCGAAAAATGTTTTGGCAAGTGTCGGTTTTGATGCCTTTTGTCACTGTATGGAAGCCTATATAAGCCGCATTGCTCAACCATTCACGGATATTATGTGCGAAAAGGCAATGAAGCTTATTGCAGATGATCTTCCAAAGCTTTTTAAGGGTGACAATAATCCAGAGTACTGGGACAAGATAAGTCTTGCAAGCACAATGGGGGGAATGGTCATAAATACCGCAGGTGTTACACTTGCACATGGTATGGAACACCCTGTCAGCGGTTTCAAGAATGCCGTACACGGCAAAGGTCTTGCAGCCATAACCCCTGCAGTAACAGAAGCAAGCATAAAAGGTGGCCCACAGAAACTTGCATTTATTTCAAAAGTGTTAGGCGGCAATAATGAGAATGATTGTGCAGAACAGATAACAAAATTTATCGACTCACTTCGTCTTACCTGTACGTTATCAGATTTTGGAGTAAAAGAAAGTGATATCGATATGCTGACAGACAGCTGTATGAAAGTTTCAGCAGCAGGTATATCCTATCATCCCGTAAAATTTGACAGGTCACACATAAGAGATCTATATTTAAAGTCACTGTAAATCAAGCCAAAGGAGTTCTTTCTATGCGCAGATATAAAACATACATTAACGGAGAATGGTTTGAAGGCGCTTCGGGAATCGTTCTGAGATCTGTTGATCCTTCAAATAACAAAGAGTTAGGCGAGATAGTGCAAAACAGCAAGGAAGATGTGGAATATGCAATAGAAAGTGCCTCACGTTCCTTTTACAAAACCAGAGAATGGCGTGATCTTGATGTTCAGCAACGAAGCGACAAGCTTCTAAAGATCGCTGATATGATAGAGAGCGAGATTGATGAAATAGCTAAGACAGAGTCAATGGACAACGGCAAGCCCTTGCGTGAAGCGCAGGCAGATGTTGACGATGCTGTGCATTGTTTCCGTTATTATGCAGGGCTTATCCGTACACCAAGCGGTCAAACTTACAATGTAAACAGCAATTTCGGCAATATGCACTCATACACAGTGAAAGAACCAGTGGGTGTCTGCGCACTTATCACACCTTGGAATTTTCCATTTTTGATGAGCGTATGGAAAATAGCCCCTGCACTTGCGGCTGGCAACAGTATAATTTTCAAGCCAAGCTCTGAAACGGTACTTTCGGCATTGAAGCTTTTTGAGATACTTGATAAATGTGATCTACCAAAAGGCACTGCAAATCTGGTCATCGGTTCAGGAAGCACAGTTGGAAATCTTTTAGCCGAAAGCAAAAAGGTAGATATGATTACATTCACAGGCAGCACATCCGTTGGGCAAGGCATAATGCGAGCTGCTGCTGGCAACGTAAAAAAAATAGGGCTTGAACTCGGTGGAAAGTCACCTAATATCGTCTTAGCAGACACGGATATCGACAAGACCGTTGAATGGGTAATGATGGGTATATTTTTAAATCAAGGAGAAGTCTGCTGTGCAGGATCAAGGCTGATAATAGAAAAATCGATAAAGGATAAATTTCTAAAAAAACTTGTCGAGAGAACTGATAAGCTTACCCTTGGCGCTCCTCTTGATAACCCTGATATGGGTCCGCTCATATCAAAAAAGCATATGCAGGACGTACTTGGATATATTGAAAAAGGAAAGGCAGAGGGAGCAAAACTTCTTTGCGGTGGATACAAATGTACAGATGACGATCTTGTCAACGGAAATTTCATCAAGCCTGCCATATTTGACGATTGCACCCCTGATATGTCAATAGTTCGTGAAGAAATATTTGGTCCTGTACTTACTGTGCTGACTTTTGAAACAGAGGAAGAAGCAATAGAATTGGCAAATGATACAGATTATGGACTCGCAGGTGCTGTTTTCTGCAATGATACCGCAAAAGCTCTAAGGGTGATAAAAGAAGTTCGTGCAGGTATAACGTGGATAAACTGCTATAACCCAGCCTTTTCAGAAGCCCCGTGGGGTGGCTACAAAATGAGTGGCATTGGCAGAGAACTTGGCACAAGCGGTCTTGATGAATATCAGGAAACAAAGCAGATAAACATAAATATATCTGGTACACCTCTTGGGTGGTATAACCACTAGATTATACAAACCGCCGCAGGTCACGAATTAATGCGACCTGCAGCGGAATTTTTTTATCCCCCTTATTTCAAAAACTCCCCACTTTTTGAAATAACACCCCTCGCTCCCCACTCCTTATTTCAAAAGCACCCCCTATCAACGTTTACATCTGCAAAATTTACACTTTGTTTACAAAATGTAATCGTTATCCTAAGCAGCCAGCTTAACAAATCGTGGAAATAATGTGGTATAATGACAGTACAAAATAAATAGTGTCAAAAAAAGCACTATAAGGAATATGGAGGATTTCTTATGAAGAATGGTTATTTAGTATTATCACTTGTTATTTCAACATTGATTTTAAGTTCTTGTGGAAACAATACTAAAAGCAGCAATGAATCAACCGATAATTCACAGCAAACCGATTTCACAACAACAGCGATCTCAACAACAACGTCAGATGAGGTTGCGACCACCACGCTAACCACAAGCGAGGTTACGCAAGATGTCCATGAAGATACATTTATAACAAATGTAAAAAAGAATTTAGATTATGCAAAAGAAAATATGTCTGTTTTTGATTATGACGAAAACAGCATTAATGAAACTGAAACGAGAAACATTGAGGTTATCTGCACTATAACTGTCAACAACACACCAACAAAACTTAAATGCACTATTACCGGCTCAGATGATAACAGCATTGAAAGTATGTCTATCATATATGATGATCTAGGAGAATGGATAAGGGAATATTACGAAGACGCAGACTGTACTATTGAAAAAACGAGCGATGAAATTTCGGAAGTTGACGCTTTAAATATACTCAGAATGTTTTATGCCAGTGCAATTTTATACACTGATGTTGGTCTTTCTTCTGAAGATATTAGCGATTCGTGTGATATTCTTGACACTTCTTTAGAAAGATATAGGTACACCGGAGATTACTTAACTGACGAGTCTGATTCGGTTTCGGTAAAATGCGGAAACTATGTCTACCTGTTATCCATAACACCAAATGGAAGTAATGCACTCGCATTGTCAGTATATAGTATTGATTATTATAACGAAAACATGGATTTAGCTGGTTTACCACATTATAGCGGACCAGAAATATAATAATTTTTTTAATCACGAAAATACAAATCACAGAAAGAAGATGTTAAAGCATGAAACAAATCGTATGCGAAGTTTGCGGTAGCAATGATTTAGTCAAAGAGGACGGCTGCTTTATCTGTCAGTATTGCGGTGCTAAATATTCACCTGAAGAAGCTAAACGTCTTATTGTCGAAGTTAATGGCAAGGTCGATGTGTCAGGAAGTAAAGTCACAGTCGATAACACCTCTTTTGTAGAGCGTTCCCTCGAAAACGCACGCCGTGCAAAAGCTAAAGAAGATTGGGAAGAATGTGAAAAATACTATAACATGGTAGAGCAGTATGAGCCAACAAATATTGAGGCTATTTTTTACTCCAGCTATGGAAAAGCAAGAATGGCACTTGTAGATTCTGACCGCTTTAAAAGAGAACAGAAAATTAAAGTGTTAAAAAATTCGATATCTGTAATTGATGACAATTATGACAACTCACCTGATAAATATGAAGAAAACAAAGTCTTGATTCAAAATATTAATGCTGATCTGCTTAGTATAATGAATAGTTCTTTTGTAATGAACACCGTAAACAACGGCAATTATACATCAAATGACAGTAGCTATACATTTGATATGTTTATCGAACTATCGTTAGGAATGATCGAATCTATTGAACATATAATAGGAGTTATAACTGATAAAAAGAAAACAATATATCTCTGGCAAATATTAAGGCAACAATATAGTTATATCTATTCAATTTACCGCAGAGCATCGTATAAGTATAGACAAAGGTCACGGTGGTTAGATGCTATTGCAAATATAGATAATCAACTGTATAGACTTGACCCATATTATCACGCCCCTTCACTTAAATCAAATAATAATTCAGCAAAAACTACAATACTTTCTATTGCTTTTATCATTGTATTCACAATCGTGATTGTTTTGTACTTCTATTTAACTAACCTATAACTCAGTTGACAACTATGCTCTCCATTTTCCTGCATAAATCCCACCGACCTGCAAATAATATTACTGCAATTTTGAAAAAACAACGGAGGTCATAAATATGAAAGCAACAGGAATTGTCCGCAGGATCGACGATCTCGGCAGAGTTGTCATACCTAAAGAAATAAGGCGCACCATGCGTATCCGTGAGGGCGACCCGTTGCAGACAACGTTGAAAAGCGAACTTGACTACCTGCTTACACTCCTCAGATTGGCGGATAGGCTGTACATAAAATAATGTGAGAAAAAATATGTAAACAGCTTGACACATTGATAAAAATATGTTATTTTATATTTGTAACTTAAAATACGTTACAAATATAAAAAGGTGAGCATATGAAAGAATACTTAGAAAAAACTTTAAGACAAAGAGTTACGATCAAAGAAAATAACGACTTGTACGATAAACTTCCGCTGGCTTTTAAGGGACGATATGATATCTTAAATGTCGAAACCAACGGAATGGGCTGGCTTGCAATTCAGCCAAAGAACGATATTGGGCTTATTGCACTCCGAAAAGACAGAGCTAAAGTACAGAATATTTCAGGGCTGAACTGTGCCTTATTTCTTAGATCCGCTACCACTTATATAAAGGAAAAACTTATAGAGGACGGTATCCCTTTTGTGCTGAAAGACAAGCAGATATATTTGCCGTTCATTGGCTGTCTGCTTTCAAATTCGGGCGAACGTGATATCGCACCTGTCGAGCTTATTTCATTTCTGACGCAAAAGCTGATACTTACTGCGATATATGAAAAGTGGGATAAAGTAACAGTATCAACAGCTGCCGAAAAATTGGGGGTATCAAAAACGTCAGCAAGCAGATGTTTTGATGAAATAGAATACCTGAATGTGAATATTCTCGACACAAAAGGCAAGTCAAGAGCTATTACCATTCCGCCTGATGTAAAGCAGTTGTGGAAACAGATACAGCATATTTTGAGAAAACCTGTTATCAGAAGATATGCTTTTCCAAGCGACATTCACTTGGAGAAAAAGGCCGGCTTTACTGCTTTGTGTGAGTATTCATTGTTGTCAGATAATGACTTTCCTACCTATGGGGTGATGAAAAAAGAGCTGGCTGACACAGAAATAAAAAAGCTTAAACAAATCCGCAGAGGAGAAGAAATTGGCTGTATTGTTCTTGAGCTTGGCTATTTCATTGACTATGGGCAGAAGTCGATACAAGACCCCTTGAGCGTAGCTTTATCATTGACCGATGAAGAAAAGCAGGACGAAAGAGTAATGATATCTATAAATGAAATGTTGGAGGAATATGTGTGGTAAAAGGATTAGACACTTTCAGAAATCATTTTGCTGGATATGAAGAACAGTATGTGCTTATAGGCGGTGCTGCCTGTGATATTGTATTTGAAAGCAACGACGCATCTTTTAGGGCGACAAGAGATCTTGATATGGTTCTTATCGTTGAGGCTCTCACTCCTGAATTTGGAGAAAAGCTTTGGGAGTTTATTGAGATCGGCAGATACAGAAACAAGGCCACGAATGGTCAAAAGCCGCAGCTTTACAGATTTGATAAACCTGAAGATGACACATATCCGAAAATGATAGAACTTTTTTGCAGAAATGATTTTGAACTCCGTGAGATGACAGGGATAACGCCGATTCACATAGATGATTCTGTTTCAAGCCTATCAGCAATACTGCTTGATGATGAGTATTACAAAGCCTTGATGGACGGAAGAGTTGTGCGAAATGGTTTATCCGTTCTCCGTCCCGAGTATCTTATTTTGTTTAAAGCAAAGGCATATCTTGATTTAAAGCAGAGAAAAGACAACGGTGAATCTGTTGATTCCAGCGATATCAAGAAACACAAAAAGGACATTTTGAGAATAGCTGCTGAACTTGTACTTGAAAGCATATCAGAATTACCTGCAACAGTAAAAGCAGATATTGACGCTTTTATCGGCACGCTAGAGCAAGAACCATTTGACAGCAATTCATTGAAAAGCTATGGGTTAGAAAATGATGATGTAATAGGGGTGTTACATAGGATTTTTGGATGATAGAGTGTTGCTGAATTGTTATATGGTTCATCGCCGACAATGTCAAAAAAATAGATTTTTACCGCTCCACTTGACTAACATTCTGATCTAATGTATAATCAAGTAAAGAATAAAAATATCGAGGTAAGATCACAATGAGTAGATTTCCTAGAATATACGCTGAAAGTACAATAACAAGAATGAATAAAAAGCTTGCCCTGCCGCAGGAAACTATGTCGCTCCTTTATGATTACTTTGAAACCTTTGCTAATCTGTACCAGCTATTGCCGCTAAAGGACGCTTACAAAATAATCAGCCGGCAGAATAAAGGCTTGATAACCTTGGACGAGTTCATTGCATTTTCTGAGATAGCACGTCACGAAAAGCATTATTACTACATTCTTGCCAAAGACGAATTGTATCTTGACGCACCTAAGGAAGAGCCTATCGACCGAGAGCTCGTTCATTCCTGCTTGGTTGATATTGATTATGAAGATTATTATAATATGGTCAAACATCAGGCAGGTAAGCCGCTAAAGATACTTCCAAAGCAGGAACTTCTTAAATACAAAGATGATATGTACATTGCCGACACACCATATGTCAGAGCAATGATGAACTTTTTGTGCACAAGGCTACAGCTGTCCGCACATAGGGCTGAAGATATAATATCCGATTTTATACTGATAATAACCTGTGACGACAGACCTTTTGATGCGGTATCTAAAATGCTTGATAGGGTGAAACTCAAAATGACAGAAAGCCAGCTCGAAGATTTTATCAAGCTATTCACCGATTTGAACAACAACACACGACTGCCGCAAAACAGAGGTTTTACTCCCCACGAGTTATCGACAAATCGTGGCGGACAAGAGGTTATCGACAGCATTTCCTTTGGACCAAATATAACTGCTGCATTTAAAAGCGGAGAAGCAGATATCGAAGAATACAGAAAAGAAATCCTTATGAGCGAACTGCCCGAAAAGGTCAAAATGGATATGCTCCGTCAGCTTTCTCAAATCGAGGGTAAGAATACCACTCAGAAAAAAGTCGGCAGAAATGATCCCTGCCATTGCGGCAGCGGAAAGAAATATAAAAAATGCTGTGGAAAATAAAATTGTGTTTTACGCAATATCACGTTAAAAAGTTCAGCCCATATGTACTGAACTTTTTAATATGCAACCGCCGCAGGTCACAAATCTATGTGACCTGCGGCGGTTTGTTGTATTTTGTATTTTCTATCTTTACTATGGTTTTTACATTCTATAACTTTTTCTCGCCTTATCACACTTCATCAACGCAAGCCGTTATTTACGTTTATATAATTAACTTAGTCCCGATAAAGAACGCATTACCAGATCAACGTCTTGATTTTCAAGTTCCTGAATGATATGCAGATATGTTTTTTGTGTTGTCGTCATACTGGCGTGACCAAGCCTGCGAGCAACGCTGGCAATAGACACGCCTGCAAACAACAGTAGCGATGCGTGAGTATGTCTTAAACCGTGAATAGATATTTCAGACAGATTCAACCTTTTGCAATGACGGCTAAGTATGTCATTCACAGTTGAGTTATAAACTTTGCCGTTTACGAATATGGGTTTATCTTCTGGCAGACTCTTTACCAATTCAGCAAATTGAATAACCGTTTGCCAATCTATTTGTATTTTCCTTACCGATGAATTATTCTTTGTTGGAAGAAAACCGCTGTTGCCTTTATAGTCCCAGGTTTTGCTTATAGAAAGCATTTGATGTGAAAAATCAAAATCACGAGGGGTCAAAGCAAGTGCCTCGGAAAAACGCATACCTGTTTTTGCGACCAAAAGAATAAACCAATCCCAGTTCACTCCGGACTTAAGATCAAGCGAAGTCAGCAGCGTGTGCAGTTCAAACTGATTAAGATACTTGATTTTCTTGACCGACGGCGTTTTACCTTTTATTATTGCTTTTCTCGTCGGATCACGCTCAATAAGCCCTTCATCAACCGCATCAAGTATCGCTCCTTTAAGCTGATGATGAAAGTCCATTGTTGTTTGTCTTTCGTGATACAGTGCATAATCATTAAGCAGCTGCTGATAAGCAATTCTGTTTAGATCACTCAAAACAAGTTCAGGCACAAGCCTTTTCAGCCAGGATATTGTCATTTTGTATTTATCCAATGTAACCTTTCTAATTGCTCCTTCTTTATATACTGCAACCCACCTTTCATAGTAATCACAGAACAAGTCTGTATGTTTAATGTTATTTAACATCACATTACCTCCATTTCAACAAAACGGCTTACGCTGATGAAGGGTGATAATGGAGTCGAGGTTGCGGAAGAAAGAGCCGATTGTAACCTGTTCTTCCATTGTTGTGGGCATCATAAGTTCCATATTTGCCATTTGCTTACCAGATACCTCGACAAAAGTTGAGCCAGCACCGACTGTCTCTCCATACCTTTTCATTTCCTCTGAGCGAGAAAAAATGAAATATGAGTCAAGTTCATTTATATGTGGAACAATTGATTGAAAGCCTTGATTAGTGCAGCCTTCCTTGCGTAAAATCGCCGTTTTTCCTATACCCGCACGAGATGTGAATAACACCGTTCCAACGGGTAGCATCTTGGCAGAGCTATTATCATACCCTTGCTGTGTAATCTTTCTTTCGCTTGATGAAACAAAAATTTGATCGGCAATTTCGGCAGGAGCATACCAATCAATATCACCGTCCCAATATTCAAAATTTGAGGTGCTGGGTGTTCCACCGCCTACAATATCAGCAAATTCTCCCAACTTATGCTGTTCCCAAGGAAAAGTAAAAGAGCTAAGGAAAATACCTTAACTCTTTTATAAAAACGTATATTTAGAGGGTGTTAAATACCTTTTATCCCTCATCAGGATCAAAGCCACCTGTTAAAATGAATTTTCTGAGGATTTTATCGACTTTCATATTTACTTTTGGCGGAATAATCACTTTACCCTCGATTTTTTCAAGAAAAGCTTTAGCAGCTGCTTTATTTACTGACTGTTTCAGCTTGTCAAATCTTCCGAATTCATCAATATTAGCCTCTGTAAGATTTAACTGCATCATATTTTTAAGCAAATCTTCGTCCAATCCGAAAGCAACAGCAAAACTATGGATCTGGTCATTTTTAGCCTTATATTGATACTCTGTGATATAGTCACGAAGTGTCTTTCCATCTTCAACAACTACTTCTCCACGCTGAACATCGTGCAGAAAGATCTCAGCATACTTCTGCTCGTCTTGTGTAAGCGTAGCAAAGGACTTGTGCAGTTCATCAAGCGACGCTTGCAGCTGCTCTTCAGTAATATCAGCTTGGTGCAGATTTTTTAAATATTTTTCAAATCTGCTGTTCATATAAGCTGCATCTATTCTTCCTGTGTCAATTTCAGTAATATAACCGACAAGATCAAATGGAACATCATCGCCGTCTGAACCACCATTACCGTTTTCGTCATCATTTCCGTTGGAGAGTTCTTTATAACGCTGTACCAATGCCATAAAATCGTTGCTGCCAAAGTCTAATTTGATCGTTTCATTTAAACCGGTTTCCTCATCATTAAATGTATAAATGTCCTGTTCCCAATTAAATCCTTGCAGCTTAGCAGCATCAAGATGGTGATTAAAGTCTTTGAAAAGCTGTGCAAATTTAGCTTTTTCTGCGTGATCATTAGGCAACTTTGTGAAATCAGATACTCCCGAAGATTTAAAAACTTCTGAAATATCCATATAGATCACATTAAGCTTTTTAAGATTATACGGCAGTTTCTCGACAAACAGAACCGTAGGCTTGTCACCTGAATAAGTCTTTACCGCTTCATCAATATAAGCTCTCATTGTAAATGGTCTGCGGTAATATTTTATCACACCATAAGGCTTTTCATTGCTTTTGAAAAGTCGATTTGTTCTTGACATTGCTTGAATAAGATTTTCATACTGGAGTATCTTATCCATATAGAGCGTGTTTACCCACTTTGAGTCAAAACCTGTAAGCATCTGATCAACTACAATAAGAAGATCAAGCATTTTCTCAGGTGTGCGTGTAATCGTTGAATATTTCTCTTTATGGGCAAGTCTTAAAGACACGTCTTTTTTGAAACTTGCGTGAGTAGGTATAGTAAAATCTTGTCCAAACATATCATTGTAATCGTTAAGGATCTTTACAAGCCCGTCCTCTTTAAATAACGCCACAGGTTTGCCCTTGTAAGTATTTTTGTATTCTCCATCCTCGTTGCTGATATGAGGGTCAAAAAGACAGGTCACTTTTAAGCTTGGCATTTTATCTTTAAAAAGCCCGTAATACTCAATAGCTTCAGGAATACTGCTTGTAGCAAAAATAGCGTGGAATTTCTTGTTTACACTGAGAATGCTCCAATTATCGCAAATATCATTAACAACTGCATTCTGATGTTCAGGTTCTATATACTGTGAATTAGGAAGATAGTCTTCAACGCCCTTGACATACTTTCCGTCATCATTTTCGTATCCTGCCATTGGAACATCATTCATATATTTATTGAAAACTTCTCGTTTCTTTTCATCAGCAAAAGCCTCCTCCACGTTGTTTGCTTTTGCCTCAGCAAGTGCAACCTGTTTACGAACGTCGTTTTCTTTAAAAGTCTGTACCATTCTAGGGTCAAATCCTAGAACATTTTTATCTCTGATTCCGTCCGCAAGTACATATCTATGAAGTTCTCCGCCAAATATCGTAGATGTCTGGCTCATTTTCTTCTGATTTTCTTCAAATATAGGTGTTCCGGTAAAACCAAAGAATATAGCATTTGGGAACGTACTTTTGATAGTAGAAAGCATTTCACCAAAAGTTGAGCGGTGACATTCATCAACAATAAAAACGATACGCTTTTTGCCTATTTCTTCAATATCATGAGCGTTCAGACCGTTTTCATCATTCTTGATATTGCTCATTTTCTGAATAGATGTCACTATCAAAGTATCAGCAGGAGCTGAGCTTTTCAGCTTTGTGATAAGAACATAGGTATCCTCAGTTTTCTGTACGCTTTCGCCATCATCAGCAAAATTATTGTATTCAATATATGACTGATTTCCGAGTTCTATCCTATCAGTAAGAAAAACTACTTTATCTGCATCCTTAGAGTTTGCAATAAGCTGAGCAGACTTAAAGCTCGTCATAGTTTTTCCCGAACCTGTTGTATGCCAAATGAATCCACCACGCTGATTGCCCTCGCCCCATTTAGTTTTTGAAACCTTGTCAGAGATCGCACTTGCGGCATAATACTGATAACTTCTCATAACTTTCAGAACGCCGTCAGTATCATCAGCCACAGTATAAAAGCCGATAAGCTGGTGAGCCATAGGGATAGAAATTAGATTTGATGCAATGCCTTTCCAGTCATTTATGACCTCGTTATTGAAATCTGCCCAATGAAAGTAAAAATAGGGGTTGAAAGCATCGGCACTTCCGGGATTTGCAAAGTAAAGTGTTTCGTCAGGTGTCATAGCGACAAATATCTGAACAAGAGAAAACAGCCCTGTAAAAACGCCCTCGTAAGAATATTTCTGTATCTGATTGCACGCCTCGCTTACAGGAACGCCGCTGCGTTTGAGTTCGATATGTATAACAGGCATACCATTTATCAAAAGCATTATATCCCCTCTGCGGTCATTCAATATTCTAGAGGACGCCTTGAATTTTGGCTGTCTTGCTATCTGATAACGGCTCTGACCTGCGGCGATCTCCTTGCGGTCGTATATCTTAAGTGAAACTTCCTTGCCAAAGTGAAGCTTATCATCGACATTATCACGAGTGATCGAGATAGTTTTGCCGTTTATAAATTTATTGAGCATAAGTGGAGTACGCAAAGTTTTTATTTGCTCCATTATCTGCTGCATTTCTCCGCTTGTCAGCGGACAGCCATTCAGACGATCAATGCTCTGATTATTGTTAAAGAGGATATTTGCCCAATTCTGTATCAGATCTTCCTCCGTTGGATACATAATAACTTCCGAAGACCAGCCCTTATTAAATAGGACTTTTATCAAAGCATCTTCAAATTTTGCCTCTTTTTTGAAGATCATACAAATACCTCCTATACAAACATCTTTTCAAGGCACGCTTTTTTGATATTTTTAAGCTTTTCAAGCTTACGCTGATGAAGGGTAATAAGGGTGTCGAGCTTTGCAAAGAAAGATCCGATTTGGTGCTGTTCCTTTACGTCGGACGGTACTGTAAGGACTGTTTCAAAGTAATCGGCAGGAGTGATATTGAGTAGTCCATGATTTCTTGCACCCTCGGCAGCAATAGCTTGAACTCCCTTATGCCAACAGTCGGTATCATAATACGAAACAAGAAAATCAGAGTCAATATTTCCGTTCTCTTTCAAAGCGAAAACAATGTAAAGTGTCGATAATACGCCCATTTCGTACCTATCAAGTCTCTTAACTGCACCCCACGGAGCATCAGATGATGTACTCTTATTGTAGGCAAATTCACCTTTCTTCAACAGGTAGTAACCGCTTACATCTCGGCTTGCTATACGCTTATCGAAGAACTCGTTTTGATCTATCAAGCCATACTGTGCTGATATGGTAAGTGGCAGCTCTGATTCACGGTTTTCGTTCTTTCTCGTCACTCTCTCGACCATATCAGACAACTTACGCTGTTCCCAAGCGTCAGTAAATCCCTTAAACCGAATTTCGGGATATGGGCTGCCATTTTCCGGAAACATTTTTTCAAGCATAGCCTTTTTGACTTTGGTCAATTTGTCATACTTACGCTGATGAAGGGTGATAAGGGAGTCAAGTTTATCGAGAAACGCTCCTATTTTTTTCTGCTCATCAATATGTGGTATTGGGATAGGCATTTCAAAAAAGACGGAGTCTTTAATCGAAAATCTATCCGACCTTGCCCCAGAGTCACCATTGAAATTCATAAATGAATGCCAGTACTTACTCTTGAAGAAATATTCAAGATATGTTGTGTCAATATCGTGTGGTCTAAAAACCGTATAAAGCGGTGACATTACGCCAATTCTGCCTAACTTATTGCGATTTATTGGTCCAACAGGCGCAGAAGTTGAAATACGAGGGTTATAAACAAAGTCCTCGCTTCTAACGATATAATAACCGCCTAAACTGCTCATCTTTGCAATATCGTGGTCGAAAAAATCTCGTTGACTGATTATTCCGAACTCTGCCGAATTAGTAAAGGTTTCAATATATTGTAGTCCAACATTTTTCTCGGTAACTTTATCTGCAATCGCACTTAACTTACGCTGTTCCCAAGTATGTTTAAAAGTAAATATAGACTAACATAGTGTATATTTCAAAATTCTTGTTTATTTTTTAGATTTTTAGCTGTGTAGTATTGAAATTTTGTACAAATTGTAGTATAATATTCCTTGCGGGAGTTTACACAGGTTTCAAGTGTAAGTCATAATCAAGCAAGAATATTTAGGAGAAGTTATATATGAACAAACAACAGCTGGCAAATAAAATTTGGGAATCCGCTAATAAAATGCGTTCAAAAATAGAGGCAAATGAATATAAAGACTATATTTTAGGTTTCATTTTTTACAAGTACCTGTCCGATAAGGAAGTAAAATTCTTGAAAGACGAGGGGTATGATGATGAATTGCTCAAAACCGTTACTGAGGAAGATGAGGAAACGGTCGAGTATATTCAAAAGAATATTGGATATTTTATTGGCTATAATGATCTTTTTTCAACGTGGCTCGAAATGGGCAATGATTTCAGTGTAGACAATGTTACTACCGCTCTTTCTGCATTTAGCAGACTAATTTCAAGCACTCACAAAAAGGTCTTTGATAAAGTATTTGATACTCTTGAAACGGGTCTTTCAAAGCTTGGAGATACTTCAGGTGCAAGAACTAAGGCTATCAGCGGGCTTTTACAGCTTATCAAGGATATTCCTATGGACGGAAAACAGGACTATGATGTTCTTGGTTTTGTTTATGAATATTTGATCGAAAAGTTCGCCTCAAATGCGGGCAAAAAGGCAGGCGAGTTCTATACGCCTCACGAAGTGTCTGTGCTTATGTCTGAAATAGTTGCTGAGCATCTCAAGGGAAAAGACGAAATAAAGATCTATGATATAAAAACACCGAGATTGATACAATTTAATTATTCCTCCGCCGGTTTTGCCGCTTGAGGGGTATGTTGGCGTTTGAGGGGTAAGTTGTGGAAGTCGGGTTGTCCCGGCTGTTTTCTAAAAAAGATAGGAAGTAGCAATATGAAAAATACAGAAATTCGCATTTTTTATTCGTGGCAATCTGATTTGCCAAATAGTGAAACTCGCGGGCTAATCCAAGACAGTATCTCATCAGCAGTAAAAATGTTAAGGGATACAGTTGAGATAGAAGCAGACAGAGATACTAAGGGGGAATACGGCTCACCAGATATCGTACAGACTATTTTTTCAAAAATTGATGAATGCGATATTTTTATTGCAGATGTTAGCATCGTAAATAAATACAGTTCAATAACCGATGAGGGCGAAAATGGCAACGTAAGATATGGTCCAAACCCTAATGTTATGCTTGAACTTGGATATGCGGCGAGTGTGGTTGGCTGGGAAAATGTAATTTGTATATTAGACACCGACTATGGTTTACCAGATGATTTGCCTTTTGATCTTGCTCATCATAGGCTTTCACCCTATTCCTTGAAGGAGAAGACAAAGAAGGATGTTAAAAAGTATATTAGGGACATTATAACAGATACGGTAAGTAATCTATTAGAAAATGGTCCCAGGGTTAAGAGCAATTTTTCAAATCTTGTTGTTGGTTGTTATAATCAAGAGAGCAATGAAATTACCAAAGAAGCATGGTCTTATAGTCCTTTTGAATATTTTGATAGTGTCATTAAGGATCGAGGTATTGCTGGTTGCAAACAATTGATATCTGAAATCAATGATATTCATCTGGAACCGTGTATAGTGGAGGAACCAAAAGAACAACCACAAGTTTCATCAAATATAAGCGAAATGCTCGGAAGCATTAATCTCTTTGGAGACACACCACAAAGAGTAATCATTACTGAAAAAGAAAAGGAATCGATTATTAGTTTTTCTATGGAGTACCCGGAAATAAAATTGATGGATGATTTTTTTGAATTGGGGAATTTAAAGAAAAAAGTATCATTTCATATAGGCGGTAGTGGAACCACATATGAGGGGACAGAAGAGGAAAAACTAAAGTACGAAAAGATCAATGAGCTTGATTACAGGATTGCTCAAATGCAAATGATGGAGATGTATTCGAGAACTTTTGACGACTATTTTTTGTTTCCTTTGGCAATTCGTAATGTATCCACAATTGCAGATGATGAAATCAGTATTTCGGTTATTATCAGTGGGGCAAATACAGCAACACCATCTCGCAAAATTATTAATCCTGACTTGCAGGGTATTGAGGGCTTAATTTATGAAGATGGGATTATTAAAGAATTTCTGTTGATGAATGAAAACTCGAAAATAAAGTATGAAACCAATATTAGCTATTCGATATCTGACAGTATTGATTCGTTTAAGCTGTATGGCGTTAATGGTGCTCATTTCGATGCAAAGGATTATGAACGAGAGCTTTCAAAATATATAGCTGAACCACAGGGATTAGAAAAGAACGAGTATGAGTTTTATATTAAGGCACTTCGTCCAAAGGAAACATGCTGGCTTGGACCAATGATTATGTTAAAAAGAAGCGATGGAGATATTTGCATTAGGTATTCGATAAAATCGAACAAGTCCGATGGCAATTTATCAGGAGAAATAAAGTTTTCTGTAGTGTAACAAAGAAAGCGCCTCCGAGCCGATGTGGTTCAGAGGCGTTGCTGCGTCTATGGGATTATGCCTTGATCTCGGTGCCGTCCTTGAATGCCACCCGGATGTCATCCTTGCTGTGAACTGTGATGTAATCGACCATCGCCAGCCAGTCGGTTTCACGGAACTCCGTCAGCGGCTCCCGGCTCCGCAGGTTCTTCAGGTAGGTTTCGATCTGGTGCTTCCGGGCCATGCGCTCGGCAATCAAGTCGGTGACCTCGGTGTGTCGGGCCTTGGCCTTATCGAACCGGGCCACCAGAGCATCGTATCGTTTCTGGTATTCATCCTGATCGAGGGCGACGTGAGCGTTCTCCTTGATGCAATCCTCGATGAGCTCGGCAGCGATGTTGATTTCAGCTTCCAGATCCGAAAGCTCACTCTCAAGTGCCGTGGTGTCGAGGCTTCTTGAAAGGACCTGATCGTATATGGCTATAAACTGTTCCTTCTGGTCGATCACCTGATTGGCGGCCCGGAGGAACAGTTCTTTTATTTCATCCTCGGTGAGTGTCGGTGTGGCGCATTTCTGGCCGTCGAACTTGTGATTACACTGCCAGATGACCTTCCGGTAGGCGTCGTTGCTGTGCCACACCTTCGGCCCGTACCAGCTGCCGCAGTCTCCGCACTTGACCTTACTGGAAAAGATGCTGACCGAGCTCTTGCGGTTCCGGCCCTTGGTGCGGGTAGTCATCAGCGTCTGCACCATCTCGAAGGTCTCCGGATCGATAATGGCCTCGTGGTTGTCCTTGACGTAGTACTGCGGGATTTCACCCTCGTTGGTCTTTTTCTTCTTGGTCAGAAAATCTACAGTGAAGGACTTCTGCAGCAGCGCATCACCCTTGTACTTTTCGTTGGTGAGAATGCTTTTGATGTTGCTGGGGTTCCAGTGGTCCTTGCCGCCGGGAGAAGGAATGCCTTCATCGGTCAGCGTCCGGGCAATCTGGAATGGCGACTGGCCTTGCAGGAACATTCCGTAGATGCGCTTGACCAGCTTGGCCTGTTCTGGGTTTACCACGAGGTTGTGGTCCGGCCCCATGTCGTAGCCCAGAAACCGCTTGAACGGGACTGTGACCTTGCCGTCTGCAAACCGCTTCCGCTGGCCCCATGTGCAGTTCTCGGAAATGGACCGGGACTCTTCCTGCGCCAGCGAGGACATGATCGTCAGCAGAAGTTCACCATTGCTGTCGAAGGTCCAGATGTTTTCTTTTTCAAAATAGACCTCGACGTTGTGCTCCTTGAGTTTCCGGATGGTAGTCAGGCTATCGACTGTGTTTCTGGCAAAGCGGCTGACCGACTTCGTGATAATCAGGTCGATCTTGCCGTCAAGGGCATCTGCAACCATCTGCCTGAACTGCTCACGCTTTTTGGTATTGGTGCCGGTGATGCCTTCGTCAGGATATACCCCGACGAACTCCCAATCATCCCGGCCATTGATGTAATTCGTGTAGTAATCAATCTGCGCTTCGTAACTGGTCAGCTGCTCCTCGTTGTCGGTGCTGACACGAGCGTAGGCCGCCACACGTCGCTTCTTAGTGCTGTTGATCGGTGCCGCCGTGAAGCGTGACAGCGTCGCCGGTATCGTGGTTACGGATTTGGCCATTTCTTTTCGCTCCTTATTTTCTTGATTCTTTCACTCATTGCCTCCCTGCGCTCGTCTGTCCAAGCGGCCTTCATGGATTTTTTTGCTTTTTCCCGCCGTTCCTCGGTCCAAGGGGTGCCGTGCCGCTTATCCAAGAAGTCTCTGGATTCGATGTGGCCGTCCCTGAAATGGAACGTGACCATGTGGTCGAGGATTGTTGCACTTTCAATCTGAGCGTCCATCGCAGCCTCGTCGAACTCATCAAGGCCAAGGATCTCAGTCACCAGCCGCTTCATGGTCTCGTCCCTGATAGCCGGATTCCGACATTCGGAACGTGGACCGGTGCAATACCACGACCGTGTCGGGGTGCCGTCCTTACGCTTTCCGGATTGGCAGCGGTAATTGGCACCGCAGCAGCCGCATTTTATGAATCCGGTGAACTCGTAGAAGGTATTCCGGTTCGGATTGGTATCCTTGCGCTTGTGCCGTTCTCCCCAGAGCTTTCTGCGCTCGTCTGTCCACCAGTCGGTCTTGGCAGTAGATTGCCATTTGGTGGTGACCTCGTGGCCGTCGTAAAAGCGGAAGGTCAAGGTATCGTCTCCGATAACGATGACTTCCTCGATCTGCTGACTGAAAACGTCCTCGTCAAACTCATCAAGGCCCAGCACCTCCGCTGCGGTATTCTGGAGCATCTTCTCCGGGATGTTCTTCGAGGGGCAAGCCGACACACCTTTCTGGCTTTTCGTCTGACAGATCCAGATGTAGTAAACCTCACCGGCGGTATTCCGTTTTCCACTGTGGCGATAGTGTTTTCGGCAGCAGCCACAGGTGATCTTCGTGGAGAAAGCCGATAGTTTCAGCGACTTGTTTCCGAAGGGACCAAGGTCCCGTCTGCGCTTGAACTCGGCCTGTACCACTTGCCATTCGTCCATCGGGATAATTGCCTCGTGAGTGTCTTCGACAAAATACTGTGGCATCTCGCCGTAATTCTTCCTACGGTGCTTGGTGATCGGGTCTTCACAGTATTCCTTCTGGAAGAGCATGTTCCCGGTGTAGGTGATGTTTGTCAGGATGACCTTCACATTGGAGTCCACCCACGGCTTTCCCTGCCGGGTATAAATGCCTCGGTCCATCAAGGCCCTGCCAATCTCAATCCGGGATGCGCCTTTCATGTACTCGGCATACATCCAACGGATGATCTCTGCTTCCTCCGGTACGATGACCAGTTTGTCGTCCTGCCACTCATACCCGAAAATGCTGAACTTGCCGTTGGGAATGCCTTGCTTGAACCGCTTGATCGTACCCCATTTGACGTTTTCGGAAATGCTGCGGCTTTCTTCCTGTGCGAAGGAAGCAAGGATGGAAAGCATCAGCTCTCCGTCGCCGCTCAAGGAATTGATGTTTTCCTTCTCGAAGCGCACCTCAATGCCGAGGTCCTTCAGGTGCCGGACCGTGTTTAAAAGGTCCACGGTGTTCCTCGCAAAACGCTGGATCGACTTGGTGAGGATGATGTCGATGTTTCCGGCTTCACACTCAGCCAGCATGCGATTGAACTCTTCACGCTTTTTGGTGCCGGTGCCGGAGATCCCGTAATCCGCAAAAACGCCAGCATATTCCCATTCGGGGTTCTTTTGAATCAGTGCGCTGTAATAGCTCACCTGTGCAGAAAGCGAGTGCTGCATCCGTTCGGATTCCATCGACACTCTGGCGTAGGCAGCGACTCGCTTTCTTGTTTTCAGAACCGGCAGTTTTCGCTCGATTTTCTCTACTGTTTTCAATGATATCCCTCCTTCCGGTAGTGTCTATATATCACTCTAAAAGGCAGGAATATCAAGCGTTTTCGGATAATAATGTACCCAAATATGGTCGGTATTTTTCGAGCAGAATTGTATCAATTTCAGCGTATTCCTCCTCAGTGATCAAGCCCTTTTCGAGCATGGATTTCGCCATTGAAATCGCTGCATGGTAGAGCATATCGTTGTGGAGCTCCTCCTTGCTCATCAGGCATCACCGCCTTTGAACCGGGCCGCAATATAACAGACGTGGGAGCAGTACTTGCGCTTGGCGTTTCCGTAGGCCGTGAACTCCTTCCCGCACTCTGGGCAGATAAAGGTATAAACGGCCTTCTGCTTCACAGCATCCGGGTGAGCGTTCCACCATGCCGTCCGGCATTCCGGGCAGCAGAACTTTTTCTGTTTCCGTCTTGGGAACTGGATCAGCGTTTTGCCGCAGTTCAGGCAAAGCTGCGTGGGAACCTCCGCAAGGCTGTGGCTCTCTGCCTTCTCACCGGCGAGGCCGTGGGATCGACAATATGCTTTGACACTGTCCTTTGACAGTCCGACGCTGTTGGCGATGGCCGTATATCCAAAGCCCTGATGCCGCAGGGCCGTTATCTTTTCTCTTTGCTCATTTGTCATGAGATTGTCCTCCAGTCCGAGAGGGGCCCCTCTCACTACCCACTGGAGGGAAATGGCCATCTTGAACGAAAAAAGCGCAAAAAAAATAACGCCCTCCACGGAATGATCCGCAGAGAGCGTTGATAGGTTCGGTTTACTTATTCGGGATCTTCAGCTTCATACCGCTGTAGATGACATTGCTTTTCAGTCCATTCAGGCTGACGATTTCTTTATAGCGGCTGCCGTTGCCGAGATACTTCTTGGCGATTGCCCAGAGGGTGTCACCATGCACCACGGTGTGGATGCGGTAATCCTCGGAGGGTTTCGTGCCTGCCATGGCAAGTGCAGAAGTCTTGACCGGCGACATGATGGCGTACCTGCCGGATTCATCCTTATTGATGACCGCACGGTCGCCGCTGACCTCGACCACATACCAGCGGAGCTTCTTCACCCAGCCGGGAATGGTTTTGCCGCCATAATAGGTGCTGCCCGTGATGGTCACGAGGTCGCCAGCTTTGATTGTGCCGGTGGGCTTGGCGGGTTCGACCGGCTTCACCTCGCTGCCGAGAGCCGCCGTGACCTTGGATGCCAGACCACCCATACGGGCATACATCCAGTTGCCGGGGCAGGATTTGTTCGCAAACCATCTGTGAACAGTCAGAACCATCTCGTCAGATTTCGGGGTGTAGTTCAGCGTCTTGGCCTTATCGCCGAGCCAGAGCAGCTTGGTTTTGCCGTTGCGCCTGCAGATATCGGTGCAAAGCTCGATGAGTCTCTTGTACACCACATCCTTGAAAGCGTAAGGCTCGGTGTTGTCGCTGGCACACTCGATGGTGATAGCTCTCTGGTCGTTGGCTGCGGAGGAGGAGCACCAGGAGCGGTTTTTCTCTTCCACATACATCCAGATCCGCCCGTCGACACCGATGCCGTAGTTACTGCTTGCCTGCCGTGAGGTCGGCAAAAAGATGTTGCCCAGCGTTTCCACACTGCACTGACCCACCACGCAGTGCGGCGTGATGCGGTCAATGCTGTGGGTGCGCTGCCCGGAGTGGTTCGGGCTGAGTTTGGTGTAGGACACCAGGGGGCTGTTCGTGTAAGCCATGTTATTCATCCTCCTTTTCACTGCGGTCATGAAGCTGCTCCAGAACGGATTTCAGCTTCTGCGGAATGGGCAGTCCCAGGTATGCGGCGTTCTCCAACAGGGACACGCCCTCATTCGATAGGTAGAAGAAAATGACGGCGGTACGCATCACCGAACCGCTGCCGATGACGCGGGTGTCGAGAATATGCCCGACGCCGAC
Source organism: Ruminococcus sp. RTP21198st1_G1_RTP21198_201120 (assembly GCF_040924265.1). NCBI lineage: Bacteria > Bacillati > Bacillota > Clostridia > Eubacteriales > Oscillospiraceae > Ruminococcus > Ruminococcus sp. RTP21198st1_G1_RTP21198_201120. The sequence continues at coordinate 51,698 of NZ_JBCOMH010000008.1, read as the reverse complement.
CAGGGCGAAGATGAGCACCTTTTTGAAAATGCCCTTGAAGCCGACTTCGCTGGACAGCTTCTTGTCCACCACGGCACACATGATGCCGGTGATGTAGTCGATGACTACGAAAGCCAGAAGCGCATAAAGCAAGCCGTCACATCCTCCCAAGAACCATCCCAGCCAGCCGCCGATTCCGGCGAACACCACCTGAATGGTCGTCCAGAATTCTTTCATGTTGTTTGTCCTCCTTTGAGATTAAAAATGGGTATGAAAAAAGTGACGCCGGAGCGTCACGCTTTTCCGATAGCATAGATTGATACTTTGTAGGTTGCCGATGGTACCGTATTTGGTCTTACGGCAAATATCTTTCCGGGGTTGGTCGTTGTAGACCAGCTACTCGAACTGCCTCGCTCCACAAACATGGCGTAATTGCTGTTCTCCGTGGAGATATGGACATGAGGAATTTCCGCGAAGGTAAATGGAAAATTAGGGAGCGCAATTGCGCCGCTCTCATAGAGCACGCCCCATGCTGTCGAAATGGCGGTCGTAAAGGAATACTGACCCCAACATTCCGCTGTACCGCTTTTCCATTTACGGTAATTCCAGATGCCGCTTGTCCCTTGCTGAATGACAAAATCCGCAAGGGGTGAGCCATCCACCCGCATATCCCCGGCAACATCCAGCATGGCTTGTGGCTCCGGCGTGTTGATGCCGACCTTCTTTTTCCGAAGCGCAATGAGGGGCGTACCCTGCGGAACAGTAAAATACAGATCCAGACTGCTCAAAGAATAGAGCTTGTCTTGGATCTGTAGATGAAGGTCGTAGGAACTGTTGGCATCCAGACTGCACAGTTCCAAATTGGAGTAGCTGAAAGAGGTTCCGCTTTTTGTCGTGCCGGAATAGATGCTGGTGTAGCTGCCGTAGCTGCTCTCACTGGTTTTCTTGTAACGATACCGCACATAAACCACGCTGTTTTTCTGCGTCCCGTCTACGGTAACAGCAGAAATTGAGCCACTGAATTTGAGCTGCATTTCCGCTTCGATATCGTTGGTTCGCCGGAGCGTTATCGAGGATATCTTCGGCTTGGTGTACGGAATGACCGTCACCGTCTGTGAAGTTTCGGCGGTGTAGCCGCGGGAGTCCGTGACCGTGAGCGTGACCGTTACGCTGCCGGACTTGGCGATCTTTCCAACAGATAAGGCAGAGCCGGTAGTGTTAGAGGATGACAGCCCGTTGCAGGAAGCTGTGTAGTTGGAAATATTGGCACCGTTTTTTGCAGTTGCCGTTCCGGGCGTGACCTTGATGGTCGAGTAGTTCTGAACGAATAGCTGGTCGTTGCCTGTGAGGTTTTTCGTGGTCGTGTAGCTGTCGGCATAAGTGAATCCGCTTATGGTCGGAGCAGAATTGGTTGCCGTGGTCAGTACAGTGGCGGTCTTGCTTGAAGTACTGCCGATCTGCGTAGATCCGCTGTAGGACGAAACCGCAAAAGTGCCGGTGAACGACTTGATGGATGCCATAGCGTTCAACAGCGTTGTCCTCTGCGCCGATGTCAGCGTGACCGTGCGGTTCGCCGTGCCCTTCGACCAGGAAAGCCCGGAAATAGTCAAGATGGTCGTGCTGCCGTTTTTGAGCACCAGCGTATTGGTGTAGGAGGCTTCGTACACGGTCACATTGATGGTAATGGAAACCGTGGCATTGTCCGCCGTCACTGTGTTGACACTATTCACCACAGCACCGCCCAGCGTCTTGACCGTGGAACTGCCGGAAGTGCCGTAGACATGGTTGTACTGCCGCCTTGCTCTGACCCTCACCGTGTAGCTTGTATTCGGTGAGAGCGAGGTGATCGTCACACTGGCACTGGTGGATGCCGTCGTTGAGAACTGCGTCCAGCTCGAACCGCCGTTTGTGCTGTACTGCCAGATGTCCGCCGTGGCAGAGGATGTAGCGGAGATTTTGAACCCGTTTGCCGTGACATTCGATGTACTGAAGGTCACGGTAGGTGCGGAACGGTCGATGGTAGTCAGCGTCATGCTGCCGCCGTATTCCTGTGAACCGTAGATATAAACACGGGTCGAGAATCCGACCGCAATCGTTTTGCCGCCGTTGCTGTTGTGAGCTACAGTAATCGTGCCACTGACAGAACCTTTCTTTGCCGGGAAAACACGGTCATCCCAATAGGTACGGTCCTTTGAGTATACGGTCGTACCATTGATCGTTACAGTGGTCGTGTCAATGGTGTAATAAGTGGATGCGCCACCGGTAGAGGTCAGCGTCCAGGAAAGTGTCGAGCTGTTACCGACCACATTCACGCTTTCTGAAATGTCCAGTTGAAGATAGCGCCCATCGTATGCCGCGCTTTTCCAAGTTGCCATAGCTTTCCCTCCTTAATCCAGAATGACGATGTTCAGCCCTTCGGACGCCGTTGGCATCGGGACAAACTTCGTTTTACCCACGGTCAGTTCGCCGTCCACCGTGGTTTTCTTGGTCTGCGTTTCGTCCTTGTTCAGGGTGAAGATCACCTCGTCGTTGTAGTAACCGGCGAACTCCGTGTTCGTGATAACCGTCCGCTGGGACGATGCGCTGTTGGATACCTCAATGCCACGCTTATCGATCTTGACCTCCTGCGTGTAGATCTCGTTAGGTGCAGGCGTCCACTTTCGGGGGATCGCTCCTTCGGAGATCATGATGTCGGCGAGATAAATGGACGCATCCCGACAGTAGCAGTAAATGCGCAGCGTGGGGTCAGTCACATCCGTGAGCGTTACGGAGTAATCCGTCCAGTCAAACGCCGTGGACTTATTGAACAGGTACTTGGTTTTGTTTCCGTTGTAGGTCACATAGAAATATCCGGACATGGTCGAGGTTTTCTTTGCCCGGACCGAGATCGTATAAGTGCCGGGGACTACCCCTCGGATGTACTGCGACAACGAGGAATAGGCTCCCAACACAAAGCAAGAGTCGGAAATGGTGTTGTTCTGCGTATCGGTGGAGGTATCTGTTTTTACCGTACCGGAGTAGCTCCAATCATCCGTGATGCCGTTCAGCCCGGAGGAATTCTGCACATAGTTGATGCCGCCGATGTACTGCTCCTGCATGGTGACGGACAGTCCATCCACGGTGTGTTCCAGCTCCGAAACACGGCTTTCGGAGTTCAGTACCCGTTCCTCCAGGACGCCCTGGTCGTTGGACACCGTTTCCACCGTTTCGGTAAGGGTCGCCACATAGCTGTTCAGCCCGTCGATGGTCTGCTGGAACTGTGCGTCCTTCTCGGTCAGAATGGAAATGGTGGTGCGGATCGTTTCAATGTCGTTCTGCACCACCCATTCATTTCCGTCCCATATCTTCGTTTCCGGCGGGGTCACGGAAGTATCCACCCAGAGCTGCCCCTCATAGGGGTTTTCCGGCGGCGTGTCCGAGGTGACCACATCGCAGAGACTGATAATCGTGAACTGTGCTGATGCGATCATCTCACCACCTCCTCAAAGCGCCACAACGACCATAAAGGTTGCCTTGGTATCCACATCGGTGCTGGACACCGACAGGGTCTTGCCGGTCTTGCTGCCATTGGTACCCCAAGAGGTATCGATTGCGCCATCCTTGTTGTACTTTGTCCAGGTGTAACTGCCGTTTCCGGCTGCGTCGACCTCGGAGCCCGCCTGATAGCAGACGGCGGTCAGCACAGTCGTGCCCTGGCCGTTCTTGAACACATCGCCGCCCGTGGAGGTGACGATGATCTGCAACGGGTCGGAGTTGTCGATGAAGGTCGCCACATCGAAAAACTTCGTGTTATAAGAAGCGGATGCGGAATCCGTGTCCTGGGCACAGCACTTGAACACAGCGTAGCTGTCCACCGCTGCGGCGTAGACCGTGAGGGTATTGGTGGCCGTGCCGGAGTATTTGTCGGCGGTATCCGAGAGCTTGCGCCAGCCGATGCCGAAGTCTGCATCATAGCCGGTGGAAGAAGTAGCGGTGACGGAAGTGTCCATGACCGCCCACTTGTAGCTGACCTTGGTGGTGTCCACCGTTGAGCCACGCCACAGTTCGGCCTTGGCGGCCAGACTGGCGACCTCCTCGTTCTTGAACACATTTCCGTTGGGTGTGGTGACCAGCAGGTCAACGATGCCGGAGCCGTTGACCACGCGGGAGAAGGAAATGGTCAGCGGATGGGTCAGCGACAGACCGGTGCTTTCGTCCTTGTAAGTGATGACACAGCGATAGTCGATGCCGGGCAGCTCCGCCATGACATTGGCCTTGACCGTGAGGATGTGGCTCTTGGCACCGCTGAGGGCGTAGTTCGTGCCTGCGGTGATGGCGGTGTTGCTGTCACCCACATACCACTTGACCGAGGTGACATTGGCGGTGGCAATCTGGTCGGCAGTGGTGCCGATGACATACAGACTGGGCGTCAGAACGAGGTTCTTCGTTTTCCAGTCCGGGGTGTAACTGCCGTTGTCGGGGTTATACATCTGGGTCTTGGCGAGGTTCGAGCCGATGTACCCCGTCAGCGTCAGTGCGTCGTTGTAGTCGATGATGGTAAACTGGCCTTGTGCTTTGCTCATGTGAGAAGCCTCCTTTGAAGTTGTTGTATCTGAACCGGACACTGTACCGGCTTCTGTTGTGGGTTCTGCGGTTGCCATAGTGAATTCCTCCGTTATAACAGGCTCTGCCTGGTCGTGGTGTCGATGAGGTCACAATAAAAAGTGGCGCGGATTTTAACATCCGCACCGGTAATGACCACGGACTTTGCACCGCCGAAATGCTGTTCATTCCAGACTTTGTCCGCTTCCGTATCCTCCGACACCCTTGTCCAGATAAACTGGTTGGCATCCAGCGTATCGGTGATGTCCTCGTCCCAGGAGTACACCTTAGCGGAAAGCAGCGTTTTCACATTACCGTTCTTGAAGATGTTCCCGTTGGATGAGATGATGACCAGTCGGAGCATTTTCTGCTCCTCAATGGTGGTAATGCGGTCGCTGACCTCGGTGACTTCCTTGCGGGTGGCATACGCACGGAGTACCACTTCGCCGCTCTCCAAATCCCACCATGACGAGCCGTCCTGCGACTGGATGACACCAGCCTTGATGATGTTCGCCACCAGTGAGCCGGAGGTGATGAAGTCTGCGACGATCTGACCGTCTGCCGTGATGGCGGTTTCATAGGGACCGTTGTAGCCGTTATGGGAAAAGCCCAGACCGCCCACATTCCAACGCCAGACATTTACGGCTTCGTCAATGGAGGGTGTGTCCAGAATGAGCAGCTCATAGGGCTGACCGTTCTCTTCGCTGGTGTGAATGACCACATAGCCGCCGCTCTGACCGGTGATAAGCCCGGTGGCTTTACCGATGGCGGTTTGAAGCAGCTTTGGAAAGCGTCCCACCGTGGACTCCACCTTGTCGACCGTGGACTGCACCTCGGAAATGGTGGTGATCATACTGGACTTGCTCTGACCGAGGGAAATGCTCACATACCGTTCGGCAAGAGTGTCGTATACGGTTTCGATGACCATAGCCGACACGCTGACACCCAGAAGCGAGTGCCGGATGGTGACGGTATCGCAGAGGTTGACCCGCTCCAGGAGTGCCGAATACTCCGGTTGTTTCCAGAGCGGCTCAAAGGACACCTTCACCGTGGGGATGGTCGCTCCCAGCGGATTGGCTTTGATGTAGCTGTTGGCTTTCGCTCGGAGGGCATCCTCGGTCACAACTCCGTCAAATTGGTCGGAGAAATCCATGATGAGCGTTTTTGCCCGGACGATCTCCGAGGTCACAATGGGGAGCGTTACCTCCGGCAGCGTGACCACCGTTTCGGTGTCCGAGCCTTCCGGGGTGTACACGGCATACGGGAGCAGTGCGGTATATACACCGCTGTTGTCCTCGTCCTGCTCCAGGGCGGTGAGGTTCTTGCCGTATTCAATGATTACGCCGGTCTTCTGCCCACGGTGCGAATGGAACTTCACCGTGAAGTTGTCCCATTCAAACTCGCCGTGCCATTTGGAGAGCATTGAGCCTTCCGTACCTCCGAGGCAGGCACGGACGCTTTTCGGCTGCGTGACGGAAAACGCCTTTGCATCCGAGTAGTCCGTCCAGCCCGTGAAGCGTGTATCTCCGGCAAGAAGCTGCGAGAGGATAAGCTGCGGAGAACGGCTCTCCGTCGAAAACGGCATCACCGGAATATTGGCGAGGTCATACGAGATGTGCTGACCGTAGATGGTGACGATGCCGTTTAAGGGCTTCGTGATGCGATAAATGCGGAACGCCTGGTCGGCGGCGGTGTCATTGGGCTTTGCCTTGATGATGCACTCCTTGGTGATTAGCCCGTAGTGCTGACCGCTGACAGGGTATTTGAGCAGACACTCAAACACACCGTTGCGCTCCTCGGTGATTTCGCAGGAAATGGTATCCGTCAGCGCACCGTGGCCGAATGAACTGAAGTCCGTGGCGTTTGCAGCGTAGAGTACAGGAATCATAGACAGCACCACCTCGGAATGACCTCGATCCTCGTCACATTGCCGGTGCAGTTGATGGTGCAAACACCTGGTTTGAGAACCGGGAACTCCGCACCTTTGACGGTGTCATTTTTGAGGGCGGTGCCTTTGAAGCAGTTCATCAATTCACTGTCGATTTCGATGTGCTCATCCAGATCGGAAATCATCATGCCTCGACCTTGGGGCTGTATCATTATTACCACCGCACCGCTGCCGTATAGCTTGATGTACGGTCGGCTCTCAAAAGCGGTCGGATTGGTAATCGTCAGTTCGGAAGCGTCAGCCGCCACCGTCTCCTGTCCTGTAAAGCTGTATTTATACGGCTTGCAGTTGAAGGTTACGGTGAAACTGCCGACCTTGTTTAGCTGCTCCTCAATGTCCAGATTGCCGGAGATGACACCGTAGCGGAAATACTCCGCATCGTAAGAGTCGGTGATTTCGTGGTATCTGTCCGGTTCGGAATACAGCCAGCCTTTGATGTCCCGCAGGACAGAGGCAAGTGCAGCTATATTCTTCCGAGCGAGGAACACGGTATAGGTGACCTTGATGTTGGCAAAGCGGCGGTTGGGATTGATGATGTCGCCGCTCCGACCGGGAATGGAGATGAACTCCGCATCGTACTCCGGTGCGGAGAACACGTCCTTCTTCTCGATATGCAGACCGAAATCAGCGGAACTGCGGCCGTTGTAGGTAAAATAGGTCATGCGAATACCACTCCTTTCCGCTGGGCGAACTGGTTCGCCGTTTCCATGACTTCGTTGGTGAGCTGACGGATATCCTCGCTGCTGTAATTGTTGAAGGTGGCGATGTTCAGAGCGATGGTGAAAGCGGACGCCGCCTTGCCGACCACGCCGTCCACGGCGGAGCGAATCGAGCCGTTCACATCAAAGTCGGTGGGCAGAGCCGTCTGCATATCGTGAGCAAGGTCACCCATGACGCCGTTGATGTCCTCGGCCATACCTTCGGCGGCTTTGACCGCTTCATCGCCGTTGTCGTCAATGGAGCCTGCAAGACCCTTGACCAGCATTTCACCGACCCATGCCATTTCCTTTGAGGGCGAATGGATACCGAAGAAATCGCAGATACCGTCCCAGATGGAAGAGATCCACCCGGACACCTTGTCCCACAGCCATGAGGCAAGCTGGGTAATACCGCTCCACAGACCTTTTACGATGTTGCCGCCGATTTCCACGATTTTATACATCAGAGAGCCGAAGGCTTTCACGATACCCGCAATGATCTGCGGCACGGCCTTGACGATCTCCACGATGATGGTGGGCAGGTTTTCAATCAGTGCAACGAACAACTGCACACCTGCCATGATGATTTTATCGATGTTTCCGACCAGAGCATTGACAATGCCGGAGATGATTTGCGGAATCGCCTGCACGATGGTGGTGATGATCTGCGGCAGGGCTTGAATGAGAGAAATCAGCAGGTCGATGCCCGCTTGAATAATGAGCGGTATCGCATTCAGCACCGCGTTGATAATACCGTCAATGATTTTCGGAATGGCTTCCACGATTGCCATAATGATATCCGGCAATGCGGCAACAAGCGAGGTCAGAAGCTGAATGCCTGTTTGGATGATCTGAGGAATCGAATCCAGTAAGAAGGTAATGATACCGTTGATGATCTCCGGCAGAGCGGCGATCAACACGGGGATTGCGTCCAGAAGTCCTTGCGCCAGTCCCGTGATAAGTTGTAAGGCTGCGTCAAGGAGCATCGGCAGGCTGTCCACCAGTCCTTGTACGATGGTGACGATAGCCTGCACCGCTGCCGGAATGAGCGTGGGCAGCGCATCCGCAATGCCGGTCACCAGCGTGGACACCAGCTGAACCGCTGCCTCGATAAGCAGTGGCAGATTCTCGATCAGCGTGTTCACGATGGTCATGAGAGCAGACACCGCCGCCGGGATAAGCTGCGGAAGCAAAGAAAGCAGCGTTTCCAGCACCTGCGAGAACAGTTCGGTGACTGCTTCCAGCAGTGTGGGCAGCAGTTCACCCACAGCCGTCAGCAGAGCGTCCAGCGCCGTGGGCAGAGCCGCCACGATGTTCTCAATAACCGGGGTGATGTTCGCCACCACGGTCTTGAAGGCATCCACCATGTTGTTGCACAGCAGCTCCATGTCAGCGTCCGCATCGCCGAAGCCCACGATGAGGTTCGACACGGCTGATTTCAGCGCATTGACAGAGCCGGAAATAGTGGCTTCCGCTTCCTTGGCAGTCGTACCCGCAATATCCATGCTCTCCTGCATGACATGGATGGCTTCCACCACATCTGCGTAGGAGGATATGTCGTACTTGACGCCGGATATCTTCTCCGCATCGGCGAGCAGTCGCTCCATTTCCTGCTTTGTGCCGCCGTAGCCCAGCTTGAGGTTATCGAGCATCGTATAGTTCTGCTTGGCGAAACCCTGGTAGGCATTCTGAATGGAGGACATATCCGTGCCCATTTTATTGGCGTTATCGGACATATCCGTAATTGCCATATCCGCATACTTTGCGGCCTTTTCGGTATCGCCGCCGAGGGACTGGATCAGGCTTGCGGAGAACCCTGTGACCGTCTCCATGTACTCGTTGGCGGAAAGACCGGCCGTTTTGTATGCGTTGGCGGCATACCGCTGAATCTCCTGCGAGGAGTCTTTGAACAGAGTGTCAACACCGCCGACCAGCTGCTCATAGTCCGCATAGGCAGCGATGACCTCTTTTCCGAGCTTCACGGCGGCGGCACCTGCGGCGACGGCCACAGCACCGAGTGCCACACCTACGGTTTTGAGAACCTTGCCGAAGCCTTCAAACTTACTGCCGGATTCCTCAGCAGCCTTGCCGCCCTCCTTGATGGCTTTTTCGTTCTCGTCCAGCTCCCGGTTCATGTCATTGAGGGCGGCTTCGGCATTGTTGAGTTGGATCTGCCAGTTCTGGGTGCGATGGTCATTCTCTCCGAAAGAGGTGGCGGCATTCTGCAGGGCCTTGCGAAGGGTATCGATTTTTGTAGTCTGCTCATCGATCTCTTTTCGCAGCACCTTATTCCGTGCGGCGAGAGCCTCCACGGATTTATCGTTCTTATCGAACTGAGAGGTGGCGAGCTTCATTTCGGAGCCGAGCACCTTGAAGGACTGGTTGATGTCCGCCAGCGCTTTTTTGAACTCCTTTTCACCCTCAAGACCGATCTTCAGTCCGAAACTATCTGCCATGTACCGTCACCTCCTTAAATGCCGTCCGGGATAATATCGTCGATGTAGTGTTCGTGAGCAGGAATAGCCTGCCCGTTATACTGCTTGTGACACTCCCATAAGTCCAAAAGCAGTCCAAACGGCATCAGCCACACCTCATCCTGGCTGAGATGAAGGTGGGCAAGGCCGTAATAAAGAAGCCGGGTAAACAGTTCCGCATCGGAGACCGTTACCCGACTTGTGCGTTTTTTGAGTCTTTCTCGCTTTCCACATTCCGCCTGGTGCCCTTGTAGAGCGCTTCCGTAATGGCGGTTTTGTATCCGGCGAGGTCGAGGGGCGTGGTCAGAAGCTCCACCACATCCTCCGTGAGCAGCTCCTTGGGGTGCTCCTTATCCTTGAGGTTGTGAATGAGGATGCTCTGATTTGCCAGAAGCGTGATAAGCCACACGATCTCTCCGATGGCCATTTCAAAGTTCTCGGACTTCATCAGCTTCTCGCCGAGGTTTTCCAGACCGCCATAGCGACCAGCGATTTCCTTGGTAGCCTTGGTGGTAAGCAGGAGTGTGTATTCCTCGTCACCGATGGTGATGACTGCAGTTCTCTCATTATCCATTGTGTGTTACCTCCATTAACCCTGTTTTTCGGCTGTCGTGGTATAGGTCGGCTCATAGACTTCCTTGTACCAGTTCGTGATAGTCGTAGCGGTCACATCGCCCTCCAGCGCCTCCGCTTTCCACGGGTGCTTGCCGCCTGCGTCTGCTTTGTTGCGGCGCAGAATGGTACCCTCGATGGTCGGCGTAGAAAAGGTAATGCTGTCGCCCTTGGTGGCAAGGTTCGTCGCCGGAATACCGAATTTCACACGGTACAGCCAGTAATACTTGTACTTGCCGTTGGATTTCTTGGCGCGGAAGCCCACCGCCACAGGGTCGCCGCCGTCCTCGGATGCGGAAATCAGCACCTTGTTTTTGTCGATGGTCGCGCCGGTGAGGTCGGATGCTGCCGCAGAGCCGATATCATCAATGCCAAGGGAGAGTGTGCCGGATTTGAATTCCTTCACGATCTCCGAAGCACCGTCGTCGGCATAGAGCGTTGCCTCCGCCAGTTCCACCGAAAGGTCAGCGGAGATGGCTTTGGCAAGCTGGGACGGCGTACCGTAGGTTTCCTCTCCGGCGTCGTTCTCGGTGATTTTTGCGTAATACAGTCTGTCAAGACCGATGGTCGCCATAACTTATTCCTCCAAATCGTAGATTTGCGCCACATCAATGGCGTAGTGATGGTAGCCGGTCTCGGTCTCAAAGCCGATGTACCGGCGGTCGGTAATATAAAAGTCCGCACCAAGCAAGGCACGGACAAGTGCATTTTTCAGTTTGGTGTAGCTGCCCTTCGTGAAGAGGGACAGCCGTGCCTCCTGCGTTTCGCAGCCGGGAGCGTTGTCGGCGTGGAGCTCAAAGCTGTCCGACAGCGGAGTGATGACCAGATAGGTGTCCGGGGCTTTGCCGGAGAACACACCCGTTTCCACTGGAACACCGCAATGCTCGGCGATGGTTTGTAAATCGGATAGCAGGCTCACAGCTTTTCCACCTCCTCATCCAGTGCCTTGGTCATGGCATCGATACACTCCTGCCGGGATGCCGTTTTTGCGGGTTTCAGAAAGGATTTTGCAGACTGACCGTGCTTGCCGTATTCGAGAATGTTGGCAAGTTTGGCATTGCTTCCGCCGTCCGGGCGTGGCTCAGCGAAACCGACCTTGATGTCGTGGTTGCCGTCCCGGTTCAGCTTGGAGGGAGAAAGGCCGAGTGCGCCTTCCAGTTCGCCCGTGGTGCGGGATTTGAACTTTGTCCCTCTGCCGATAACGGAGGAAAGATTGCTCTTGACTCTCTTCAGCACGACCTCACCACCGGCCTGCAGGACGGTATCCGCCACGCTGTCAAAGTTGCTGCCGAGCTTGGAAATCTTCAGGAGGAAATCCTCCGGCATTTTCATTTCAGCTTTTGCCAATGGTAGGTTCACTCCTTTTCGCTAAAACCTCGATGTACATTCCACGACCTTTGACATCCTCTACGGACACAATATCGTAGCGGCAGTCATCGCAGATGAGAAACTGGTCGGTAGTGACCGTCAGCCCCGGAATACACCGAAAGCGGAAGAGGTCGGTCGCTTCGCTGAATGCGGCAAGGTTCGCCCAACGCTGACTGCCGTGCCGGCCTTCCCGGTACACACGGACGGAAGCGAGGACTTCATTCTCGGAATGGGTGAAGCCCTCGCTGTCCTTGATTTGACGGATTTCTACGATGTCGGCAAAGCCGTTCATTTTTCCAAAACTCATACCTGCCACCGCCTATCCAAGCGGAGCAGCAGATTGACCGTGTTCCACACCTGCTGTGCCGCTCCGGTGTTATCCGCAAAAAAGCCGCCCGTGCTGCCGTCCCGGCTTTCGTAGAAGTGGGACGACAGCATGATAACGGCTTGCTCTGTGGTGGCTGGCATGGGATTCTCCTTATAGAACCCCTCCGGGATGTGCTGGTAGCTTTCGGCGTAAGAAACAGCGGCGGTGATGTAGCCTTTCAGCAGCTCATCATCCGCCGTATGTTCCAGGATAAGGTTGGCTTTTACTTTGGAAAGAAGCTCGTCCATCACCGCCGCCTCCTTTCATCAAGACGCCTTCATCTTCAGAAGCTGGATACCCTCCGGCAGGATGATCTTGCCGTCCACACGCTCGGTGGCAACAAAGCCGACCTGACCGTTGGTGGAATACAGCTCGTTCAGACGCTGAACGGTTCTGCCGGTGCGGTCAGCGATCCAATAGCTCTGGAAATCGCCAAAGGCAATGGAGAGCGCACCTGCCGCCAGCGTGGGAGCATACGGGCTGGTGTAAATCTCGTAACCGAGCAGTCTGTCCGGCTGACCCGCCTGCAGAGAGGGCTGCCACAGATACTGACCGTTGGAATCCTTCAGCTTACGAAGTGCGGAAACAGTAGCATCGTTCATCAGGAACTTGGCATTCTTGCGGTAAGGTGCTTTCAGCGCATAAATTAGGGAAATCACCTCGTCGGTGGTGACGGCGGTCGCACTGGCTGCGGTAACGCCGACCGTGCCACCGTTGGTGGTGAACAGGCCGGTGGGCTGACCCGTACCGGTGCCGACGCAGAATGCCTGTTCCTCGGCAGCACCGAAGGCGTAGGCAAACTCACGGGCGATATACTCTTCCAGATCGAAGGCACTGTCGTCCAGAAGCTCAATGCTTACCTTCACAAGGTCGGTCAGCTTGTAGGCATCAATGGTCTTCTGTGCGAAGGTGGGATTGCTCTCGGTGTAGGCAGCATTTTCAGCAGTCCACGCAGCGGTGGAATGGGTCGCTGCAACGGGGATCTTACGCTCATTGTCGGTAGTGATGACCTTGCACAGACGGCGCATCACATTTTCCTCCTTGAGCGTGTCCACGATGAACTTCTCAAACTCCGTGGGGACGAGATAGCCGCCGTTGGCGTCCACGCCCTCGGAGAGCACATTGTGGAGCATACGTTTGCCGCGCAGATGCAGACCGAAATCCTCGCGGTAGGCGTTAGACGCTCTGCCGGTCTTGGCTTCGCCGGTCGCTTTCTGGGGCTGCTCGGTGATAGGAGAGGATACGGGTTTGGCAAGCTCTGCGGCAATAGCGTCGCGGCGCTCCATGCGTCTGACCTCATTGGTGAGATCGTTCAGTTCCTTCTCCATATTGGCGTAAACGGCATCGTCCTCGGCAGACAGAACGCCTTTTCGGTCGCGGTGGGTGTCGAGGAAGCCCTCCATCGTAGCCCACAGCTTGGCGCGCTTTTCGCGCAGTTCAACGATAGTCATATTGAAATACCTCCATATTAAATGTAGTTTTTGATGGTGTTCAGCTTGGCTCTGAGTTCATCTACAGAGCGTCCCGTGCGCTCCGGCACAGCGGGTTTGGGTTCAATGGCACACTTTGCGGCGATCTTCTCCATGAGAGAGTTCACCACATTTGCCTTGGAATACAGCATGGAAACGGCAGAAGTGGTCACCTCTTCGGATTCTGAGCTCCTCTGCATGATTCCGTCCGCAAAGCCAAGCTCCACAGCCTTGTTGGCATCCATCCAAGTTTCCGCATCCATGAGATGAGACAGTTTTGCACGGGAAAGCCCCGTCTTGATATCATAGGCATTGATGATGGAATCCTTAACGCTTGAGAGCATCTCGATAGCTTTCTGCATCTCGTCCGAATTGCCGAACGCCGCCGTCATAGGGTTGTGAATCATGAGCATGGACACGGGAGACACCAGCACCTTCGTGCCTGCCATAGTGATGACGGACGCTGCGGATGCGGCAATCCCATCAATCTTGACCGTCACATCGCCCTTGTAATCCATGAGCATATTGTAGATTTGAGCCGCCGCCACGCAGTCACCACCGGGCGAGTTGATCCACACGGTGATGTTTCCGCTGCCGGACATGAGCTCATCTTTGAAAAGCTGTGGAGTGACATCATCGTCAAACCAGCTTTCCTCGGCGATGGTTCCGTTCAGGAGCAGGGTTCTTTCCTGTGTCTCCGAGTTCGTCACCGTTCGGCTCTTCCAATTCCAAAATTTCTTCATCGGTTTTTTCCTCCTTTCCGTCATCGGTAGGTGTATTTGCAAAAGCCCCGGCATTTTTCAGCGGGAGCATATTGCCGTTAATGAGGTACAAATCGCCGCCATCCTCTGCTGGGATACGGTCGAGGTTTTCCAACTCTCGGATGTCGTTGGCGGACATCCAGCCGTTCTGCCGCCCGATGGCGTACCCGTTCATGCGGCTCTGATAGTCGCCGCGAAGCAGACCTTCCACATTGAATTTTGCAAAGCACTTCTTCTTTTCCTCGGAGTTCAGCAGGGAGCGTTGAATGGACTGCTCCCAGCGGATGACCCACGGGTCAAGGGTGTATTTCACGAACTCCAGGGACTGCTGCTCGATATTAGAAAAGCTCGACTTTTCCAGATCGCCGACCATGTGGGGAGGGACTCGGAAAATTCGAGCAATTTCATTGATTTGGAATTTGCGTGTTTCCAGGAACTGTGCCTGCTCCGGCGAGATGCCGATGGGCGTGTACTTCATGCCTTCTTCCAGTACGGCGATCTTATTGGCGTTGCCGCTGCCACCGAAGGTGGACTGCCAGCTCTCCCGCACCCGTTGCGGGTCTTTGATCGTGCCGGGGTGTTCCAGCACACCGCCCGGAGCGGCACCGTTGGCAAAGAACTTTGCTCCGTACTCCTCACAGGCGATTGCCATGCCGATGGCGTTCTTCGCCATAGCGATGGGACTGTAGCCCACCAGACCATCAAAGCCCAAGCCGGGGATGTGAAGAACATCCGAAGGCTGAAGCGTTACGGAGAATTCCTTATTTTTTATAGCTTCGTCCGAGCCACGGTAATAGGTGTAGTACAGCCGACCGTTTTCGTCTCTGTCCACCGACATCTTGTTCGGCATAAGCGGGTACAGAGCTACGATCTCGTTCTTTCCGTTGCGGATGATCTGCGCATAGGCGTTGCCCCAGAGGAGCAGGTGCGTCATGAGGGTTTCCCGGAACACGAAAGAACTCATCTCCGGGTTCGGCTCATCATGGAGCAAGCGGTAGAGCGGATGATCGAGCGCCATTGCCTTGCCGCCGCTGTCTGTATATTTATATAGGTGTAGTGGCAATCCCGCGACAGCCTCCGATAGAATTCGAACGCAGGAATACACGGCGGTCATCTGCATGGCACTGCGTTCTGTTACCGTTTTTCCGGAGGTGCTGCCACCCATGTAAAAGGTGTAGCGAGAGCCGACTGTGCTGTCGGTGGGCTTGTCTCTGGATTTGAATAGTCCACTGAAAATACCCATATCACATCACCGTCCTTTCATAAAAATAAAAGACCACGAGTGTCATAGACGCTCTCGGTCGTATCGTTGCCGCACCGGATGGCACGGTCCAAGGCCATGACAGTTGCCACGGCACCGTCGATTTTCTCTGTAGACTTTTCCTTGTCCGGCTTGATGTTACCGGCGGGATCAGTCCGCACATAAATATTGTCCATCATCCAGCGAAGCACCGGATGTCCGCCGTGGGCGATGCGCTCTTCCAAGACCAGCTTCATCAGCTCTTTGGTCGGAGGGCTCATATCCTTAAAGCCCTGTCCGAAGGGGACGACCGTGAAGCCCATACCCTCAAGGTTCTGGACCATCTGCACGGCTCCCCAGCGGTCGAAGGCGATCTCACGGATGTTGAACCGTTCGCCAAGCCGTTCGATGAACTTTTCGATATATCCATAATGGACCACGTTGCCCTCGGTGGTTTGCAGGAAACCTTGTCGTTCCCACACATCGTAAGGGACGTGATCCCGATTGACCCTCTGGCCCATGTTTTCTTCTGGTATCCAGAAGTACGGCAGGATCATGTACTTGTCGTCCTCGTCCAGCGGAGGAAAGACCAGCACGAAAGCGGTAATATCTGTGGTAGACGAAAGGTCCAGTCCACCATAGCAGACACGGCCTTCGAGGTCATCTTCGTTTGTAGCAAAAGCGCAGCGATCCCATTTATCCATCGGCATCCATCGCACAGCTTGCTTGACCCACTGGTTAAGTCGGAGCTGCCGAAAGGAGTTCTCCTCGGCAGGGTTCTGCTTTGCCGACTCACAAGCCGCTCGAACCTTGTCGATGCCGACCGTGATACCGAGCGAGGGATTCGCTTTCTTCCAGACCTTCGGGTCCGTCCAGTCGTCATTTTCATCGGCACCGTAGATGACCGGGTAAAAGGTCGGGTCAATCTTGCGGCCCTCGATGATGTCTTTTGCCTTCTGGTGCGTTTCGTAGCAGATGGATTTGGTATCCGTACCGGCTGTGGTTATAAGGAAGTAAAGCGGCTGCATACGAGCATCACCGGAGCCCTTGGTCATAACATCAAAGAGCTTCCGGTTGGGCTGGGTGTGCAGCTCATCGAACACCACGCCGTGGATGTTAAAGCCGTGCTTCGAGTATGCTTCTGCTGACAGCACCTGATAGAAACTGTTTGTCGGCAGGTACACGATCCGCTTTGTGGCCGTCAGGATTTTGACCCTACGGTTGAGGGCCGGACACATTCGGACCATATCGGCTGCGACCTCAAAAACAATCGATGCTTGCTGTCTGTCCGCAGCGCAGCCGTAGACCTCCGCACGTTCCTCACCGTCGCCGCATGTGAGCAGAAGTGCGACCGCAGCCGCAAGCTCCGATTTACCCATCTTCTTGGGTATCTCAATGTAGGCGGTGTTGAACTGCCGGTATCCGTTGGGCTTGATGATTCCGAAGATGTCCCGGATAATCTGCTCCTGCCAGTCGATCAGCGTGAAGGGTTTTCCTGCCCATGTACCTTTGGTGTGACAGAGGCACTCGATGAACGAGACAGCGTAGTCAGCCTTGGCCTTGTCATAGACGGAGTCTTTTGTCTTGAACTTCGTCGGTGTGTATTTTTTCATTCGCCTCAAGTGTTATCACCTCCAAAAAAGCATAAAAAATAGCCGCCTGAAGCGACCGTCATAACGAGGAACAGAGCCGAGCGGCTCATGTCCCAAGGGTATTTACTTTACCGTGGTTTAGAAGTTTTCGGTATGTACCAATATTTCGTAGGCAAATTGAGTGTCTTCGTCGACCGGCTGAACATCCCAGCCCCTGTCGTAGTTGCAAACGATCTCGCCATTGCGCTTAAGCATCAGCTTGGAAATCCTGCCGCCGTTGATTCCGAACTCGGAGCCTTCGTCGTACTGCTTGAACCAGTAATGGAAGATGCTGCCGTGGACCCGTAGGCTGCCTTCGTGCCAGAGACGTTTTTCCTCGTTTGCGGGGACCGGGTTGACTTTGATCTTGAAAAGGAAGTCGCCGGTGTTGGATACGCAGAAGTCTTCGACTATGCAGTTGCTGAAATGGTCCGGAATGTCTCGCATGCTGCCCTCAAAGAAGGTGGTGTCGAGCTGGCGGTTTGTCAGCGTCACCGTGGCATTGCGGCTGATCAGATCGTAAAACTTTTCCAGTCTAATCATCGTCGGTCCCTCCTTAATATTTCGTGGCCTTGTGGCTGTCGAGGTTCTTGAAGAAGGCGTCAACCTCAGCGAGGCTGGAAAGGACGTCTCCGTAGGCTCCGAGGCCGCTCTTCTTGACGATCCTGTAGTAGCCCTGACGGTTCTTCAGAACTCCGAGGCCATTTGCTTCGGCAATCTTGGTGGCCGTGCGGGTGAGCTTTCCAAGGCTCTGGATCTCGTGGTCTTCGCCCTTTTCAAAGGCTTTCTTGCAGTTGGTATGGTCGATGTAACGCATCGTGGTTTCCTCCGTTTGTGTGTATTTCCTTTCGGTAGTGTATATATCACTCTAAACGCCTGAAATAGCAAGTCATTTCTGCGATATAAACCGAAGTATTCTACACAAATATTCGGGCATGGAATTGTGTACTTTATGCCTCTCCGTAGAGGATGAAATGCACATATTCCTTGCGATGTTCCTCGATGAAAACCACCAGCTCATAGAAGTCTCGCTCGTAGGCCAGCCGCTGCACCATGTTTGTATCAAACATATTCGTCAGGCCGGTGTCCCGGATGGCGAGGATCTGCTTTTTGATCGTCTCATTCATCGCCGCTCACCACCCTGCAAAGGTCTGCGCCGTATGCGACTGACAGGCCGGAGCCATTGTCCCATGCGACCATGATGGAACCGATGTCGTCCACGCCGAGGACCGTTCCTTTCGTCCCGATGGGAGGAGCCTGAACATCGTCCATCTGCAGGAGCTCCACTCGTGTACCGGGCTTGTACCGGCGACGTAAGCCCTCAAGGGCCGCTTTTGAAATCACTCGCATGATTCCACCCCTGTTTTCTTTGCGCCGCTCTTGAAGGCCGAGGAGCCGGAGAGGTTGCGGAGCAGGATTTTGCGCTCGGCCTTGTAGTCCTCACCGATGAAGCCCAGCCTCAAAAGGAAGCAGCGGAATGCGTACTTGTCGTTGTCGACCGGCTTTTCCTTAGCGGTGATGCGCTTCTGGTTTAGTGCCATCTCACACAAGGCTGCGATGAAGTGCGAGTAGGCTTTGATCTCTTCGGGAGAGGGCAGCTCTTTAAACCACGGGAAGGCGATGCGATCTTCCTTGAGCTCAATGCGGATGTCCTCGACGCCGAGGGCCTTTTTGATCAGCTCGCCTTTTGCGTCCAGTAGCTTGGTGAGGATTCCGACCGAGACCTTTTCGAGCGGGATCTCAATCGTAAGGCCTGTCTCTTCGGTTTCGGCCTTGTCTTTGACCGGGTTGAATCCGGCTGCGGCAAGGGCGATGATGACCGCCTCAATGGTGTCCTGATCCGTGCGCTCGTCCCAGACCATCGTGCCGTCTTTCTCAACGGTGATGTTGTTGATGACGAAGGCGCAGGTGGGCATGAATTTGTAGACGGCCTTCATGCCGACCACCTTGGAGATGATGCCGACCAGTTCTTTGCGGTCTTGCCCGGTGACGTTGTAGTGTAGTTCTTTCATGGGATTACCTCCTTGTTTTTTTGGTACTGTATATATCACTCTGAAGCTACAGAATAGCAAGTCATTTCAGCGAAATATATGTACCGATTATCGTAGAAAAACAGGAGCCTCAATTGTCTACATTAGCTACTTCGTCGAAGCGGAAAGTCACGCCGTCACGCTGCACCGTCACACCATCCGAGGAGCCGACCTGTTCGATGTATCGCTTCACGATGACGTCGCAGAACTTTTCGTCCAGCTCCACGGTATAGCAGATGCGATCCGACTGCTCACAGGCAATCAGTGTGCTGCCGGAACCGCCGAAGGGGTCCAGAACCACAGCGTTGCTCATGGAGGAGTTCATGATCGGATATGCCAAAAGCGCAATCGGCTTCATGGTCGGGTGATCGCCGTTCTTCTTGGGCTTGTCAAACTCCCATATGGTGGTTTCCTTACGGCCCGTGTACCACTGGTGCTTGCCGTTTTTCTTCCAGCCATAGAGCACCGGCTCATGCTGCCACTGGTACGGAGAGCGTCCGAGCACCAGCGACTGCTTTTTCCAGATGCAGCAGCCGGAGAGGTAGAAACCTGCATCAGCAAAAGCCCTGCGGAAGTTCAGCCCTTCGGTGTCCGCATGAAACACATAGATGGAAGCATCGCCGGTCATGACGGCTTCCATATTGGTGAAGGCGTCGAGCAGGAACTGATAGAAGGCGTCATTTGCCATGTTGTCGTTCTTGATCTTCCCGGCAGAGCCTTCATAGTTCACGTTGTACGGCGGGTCCGTGATCACGAGGTTGGCCTTGACGTCGCCCATCAGGGTGTCGTAGGTTTCCTTTTTCGTGGAATCTCCGCAGACCAGACGGTGCCGACCGAGCGTCCAGACGTCGCCAGCCTTGGTAAAGGAGGGCTTTTTCAGCTCCTCATCCACATCGAAATCATCGTCATGCATGCTGTCCTTCAGGCTGTCCTTGAAAAGGTCGTCGATCTCGGCAGGGTCAAAACCGGTGAGGGAAACATCAAAGTCCTCACCCTGCAGGTCAGCGATCAGCAGGGTCAGCTTGTCCTTATCCCAATCGCCGCTGATCTTGTTCAGGGCGATGTTGAGCGCTTTTTCCTTGGCGTCGTCCATTTCAACGACCACACAGTCAACCTCTGTGATGCCAAGGTCGATGAGGACCTTGAGCCTCTGGTGCCCACCGACAACACGACCGGTCGTCTTATTCCAGATGACCGGTTCGACATAACCGAACTCCTCGATGGAGCGTTTCAGTTTTTCGTATTCCTCGTCACCGGGCTTCAGGTCCTTGCGAGGGTTGTATTCGGCAGGAAGCATCTCTACCGTTTTCTTTTTCTCAATCAGCATATAAGACCCCACTCAGCGAACCTCTCGAAACCGCCGATGCGGTCGATGAAGGTCCTCGCTGTTTCTACGATTCTCTCGTATGGAATACCGTCCACAGCATCGTCACCGATGGCACAGACAAGCTCGACCGGCGTGCCGGTTTCCTGCGCCTTGAGCCATGCGTAAATGTTGATGCTGACGTCGGCTTTGGAGAGGTCCTTGCCGTGCAGACCACCGCCGGTCACGGAGTCTCCCATATCGGAGCCGAGCTTCCGGTTAGTGGCACCGGAGTCGACATTCGTGCCGCCGGTCCAGTAACCGAGAGGGTTGATCTCAGCATCCGGGAAGACTTCACGCAGATTGTCCGTCTTGGCGTTGCTCTGGCAGAGGATCAGACGGTCGCCGTCCAGAATGTATTTACCGTCGCTGCCATAGGTGTCATAGAGCTGCTTGGCGATGGCGGTGAGCTTTTTCTGCTCGTCAGTCACCGGGACACCTTTGAAGATGCCGTTGTCGCCGCAGTGGATGCCGTCGATCTGGTTGTCGGCCAGATGCTCATCCTGCGAAACCTCACGGTAGTCCACCAGCAGGTTCCCGGCGATACGGGAAACAGCAGCCTTTACCTCATCAGGAGAGAGGGCTACCGAGGTTTCGCTGATAATATGGCAGATGCCGTGGCCAATCAGGACCTCGACGGCGATCTTCGGATTATTCTCTTTTTGATACGCAAGGTTGACAAGAGCACCGGCAATACGGTCGGCCACCTTGTCGGGATGCGCCGGGTTTACTTTTTCAAACATATCAGTTTCCTTTCCGAGCGGTGAGCAGCCGCTCCATCAAATCGTCTTGTGGATTTCTGCCGCCGTACTCCACGGCACAGTTTTCTTTCACGATCTGGTAAATCTGATACCAGACCTGATTGACCTGCTTCATGTAGGTCTGGCTCATTGCAACATACGGTGAAGCAATGGCATTGCCGGTGGTGGGATGCTTGGCCAGAAAGCCGAACTCGGATATCGCTTCCTCGCACTGAATCCATCGGGAGACTGACATGGCGTACTGCTCAATCAGCTGGTTGTTTACTAACATTTCACAGCCACGAGCCTTGAGCCAGTTCCAAGTATCCCGGTATACCTCTTCGGCACACAGGTCTTTGCCGTTCTTCTGAGCGGCTTTCAAGTATTCTTTGACTGGAGGAACATCCGCTCCTTCGATTTCTGCCGGTTCCGGGAGCACCATCGCACCGTTCAACCTGCCGTCAGTGATTTTATCGGTCAGAGCCTTGGACTTTCTCCCGGCACCGACACGCTGACCGCCTCTCATAGTTCCGTCTTTTGCCACACATTTCACCTCGCTTTCCGGGCTGGGGGTTAATACCCCGTTTGATTTCTGATTTTTGCGCTCGTGACCCCACGCCGCTGTCCGGGTAGAAAGGTCGTAGAGATTTGACCCGCCCCACGGTCACCGATCACCGAGCTCATGGTGGATCTTCGTGTGGCACGACTGGCACAGGCTCATCAGGTTGCTGGCATCGTGGGTGCCACCTTGGGAAATAGGAAGAATATGATGAACTTCCTCGACCGGTGTTAACCGACCTTCCTTGAGGCACTGCTCACACAAAGGGTGGGCCGCTGCATACCTGTCACGGATACGCTTCCAAGCCCTGCCGTATTTGCGGTTGACATCCGGGCTACGCTCGTACTTGTTGTACCGATCCCGGTCCAGCTTCTCGTGCTCCGGGCAGAAACGTCTATCAGTAAGTCTTGGACAGCCGGGGTAAGCACAGGGCTTCTTTGGACTCCTTGGCACATAATCACTTCGCTTTCCGGGCATAACAAAAGCCCTGCGGGAGGGGTGCTCCCACAAGGCTTCCGTATGTTTTACTTTGTCCATCATAATACTATCATAAGAGGCGACTCTCAATCTCTCTCATTTACTCTCATGATGGCTGACACACAGGAAAGGGCCGTATCGTGCATCCGGTAAATGTGCTGGATGCTGTAATGCATCTCAACCGCAATCTTCTCCCACGAGAGGAAGCACAGATAACGCTTCTCCAGCAGGGTTTGCAGTTCAACATCCGAAACGGCCTGTATTGTGGCCATGATTTCTTTTTTTAGCTCAACCAGATCCTCGATGTCGTGTTTCAGGCTTTCCTCAACCTCGATTATCTTCAAAACGGCCCGTTCTACTTTGGAGCCGCCACGATTCGGGTTTCTCGGCATATCGCTATAAACGACGGTGCAGGATGTGGCCAGTTCATTTAAAGACTCGATTTGCTGGAGCTTGGATTTAATCCGCATATCCAGCGTCCGGGCCTGTGACAGATATTCTTTAGCGGTCATTTCGCTTCTCCTTCCGTAGCTCTTTAATGAGGAATTCCGGATCGACTTTTGATAGGACACTGAACCAGCCGGAGCGGAAGAAACGCTCGATTTCCTGAAGCTCCCGCTCGTCGTCGGTCAGCCGGTAATCCTTGACCGCTTGCAGAATGATGGCATTTGCCAGTTCTTCATATGGGTTCAAAGTCGCACCTCCGAATTTGTGTTCACTCGGATTGGCGAAGATTGTCGATTTTTGTCGTTAGATTTTCAGATTTGCCTTGACCGCAGCGATCAGAGCCGACTGCGTTTTGTCTTTGGCCTTAAGTGCCCGGAGAATCTGCTCATCAATGGTGCCGTTCGTCACGATATGCTGAACGACCACAGTTTCGGCAGTCTGACCTTGCCGCCAGAGCCTTGCTATGGTCTGGGAATAGAGCTCCAAGGACCATGTGAGGCCGAACCAGACGATTGTGTTGCCGCCGGTCTGGAGATTGAGGCCGTGTCCAGCAGAAGCTGGGTGGATCAGGGCTACTGGGATTTCGCCGTTGTTCCATCTGCGGATACTGTCGGCTTTGTCCAGCTTGGAAAACGGGATATGCCGATCATGCAGCCGTTTCATGATCCTCTCCAGATCATGCTGGTACCAATAGGCCACCAGAAGAGGCTTACCGTTTGCCGACTCGATGATGTCCTCCAGAGCATCCAGCTTCTGCTCATGAATGGGGACCGTATTCCCGGCATCGTCGTAAATGGCACCATTGGCCATCTGGGAGAGCTTACCGGAGAGGGCTGCGGCATTGGCAGCAGATATTTCGCCTTCGGGCAGGTCCAGAATGAACTGTTTTTTCATCTCGTCGTAGGCATCCTGCTCATCGGGGCTGAGATAGACCTTATATTCGCTGGATATGAGCTCCGGCATTTTTAGGTGGTCCGTGGATTTCATTGAAATGGTGATATCCGAGATTTTCCGGTATATGGCTTGCTCGGCACCGGGTTTCGGACGGTAGCTGTAAACAATCTGGCCGTTCATGGCGTCCGGCACGAAATACTCCTGCCGATAATAGGTGATAAACCGACCGAGTCGTTTTCCCATGTCTATGACCTTGAACTCTGCCCACAGATCCATCAGTCCGTTGCTGGCCGGAGTGCCGGTGAGCCCAACGACACGCTTGATTCTGGGCCGCACCTGCATCAGAGCCTTGAAGCGTTTTGACTGGTGGTTTTTGAAGGAAGAAAGCTCGTCAACTACGATCATGTCGTAGTCAAACGGGAGCTTGCTTTTCTCGATGAGCCACTGGACGTTCTCACGGTTGATGATGTAAATATCGGCTTTCTTCGTCAGGGCCGCTTTTCGCTCAGCCTCGCTTCCGACCACCACCGAATAGGTCAGGTGGTGAAGCTGGTCCCACTTTTGAAGCTCTGCGCTCCAAGTGTCACGGGCTACTCGAAGCGGAGCGATGACCAGCACCTTGTGAACCTCGAAGCTGTCGAACAGCAGGTCCGCAATAGCGGTCAGTGTGATGCTCGTTTTGCCAAGGCCCATGTCCAGCAGCACGGCAGCGAAGGGATGGTCCTCGATATAGTTGATTGCGTACCTCTGGTACTCATGCGGTTCGTATTTCATCAAGTATCCCTCCAATCTGCTCAGGGGCATCAAGGACATATACCTTGAAGCCCAGCCGCCGCAGTAATCCGTGTCTGGCTACCTGCAAAGGTCTCGGTTCCTTGCCCGGTGCCTTGACCTCCACGAATCCGATCTTGCCTCCGGGCAGCAGCACCAGTCGATCCGGCATCCCATCAAATCCGGGACTCACCAGTTTCGGTGCAATGCCGCCGCTGTTTTTCACGGCTTTGACTAAGTGTTGTTCTATGATTTTCTCTCGCATAATGTTCCTCCATCAGGAATTAGAGTGGGTGGTGACGGTCGATGACGGGTAATTCCGTAACTTTTCTTAGGCCTTGTTTTTTAGTGCTCTAAGAATAGTTTCTGTAAAGACTGTCATCGACCGTCACCCTTGGTTCAATCAAGGAAATCCGACTTAAGCTGCAGGCCAAAAAGCAGCCGTGCAGATTTGCTTCTTTTCCTTTCAAAACCGGCGCATTCCAGCGCAGTGTAGAAATCAGTCGTGCTGCGGATATAGTCGCCCACCTGCATGCAATAGCTGCGGTATGCGTTGTAGACGTCTCCGGATTTAGCGGAATAGGAGCTGTCAGTCTCACAGCATTCATCGAGGAACTGCGAGAGCCAGTCGTTATTGTCCTTGTACTTCTGGATCGCAGCTTCCACCACGGCTGGCTTTACGATGTGATAATCCTTTTCGATCACACGCTTGGCACCGGTCATGATCCATTTCAGGATTGCACCGCCAGCTTTGTTGAAAAGGTAATCGGCATAGTTCTTGATGTCAGAGGAACCTTCAATCTTGGCGTTAAACGGAATGACAATCAGCCTACGCCATGTTCCGGCATCAATCGCACCGACCTTCGGCAGATGGTTCGTGTAAAGCACAAGGGTGTGGCTCGGTACAAAACTGAACGGGTCCTTGTACTTTTTCTCCGCATAGATTTCGTCCGTTGAACAGAGCTGTTTGACGTTAGATGTGTTCAGGCGCATGCCTTCCTCAAGCTCGGCGGCAATAATTATCCGTTTGCCTTTGGCTTCAGCCAGCTCCGGCTTTACATTCCGCTTACATCCGACAGTCAGAGTATCTGCGGACATGTTGCCGCTATAGGTGCCCAGCACACGGGAAAGCGTATTCCAGAAGGTGGATTTTCCGTTACGGCCTTCACCGTAGGCAATGATCAGACCCTCGACACAGACCTTCCCGATAGCGGAAAGACCAGCGATCTCCTGAACATAATCGATGAGCTCGTTGTCGCCGCAGAAGAAGGTCTCCAAAGCGTCCTGCCAGATATCCATACCTTCATCGGACGGGTCAACCGTGGTCTGCTTGGTGATGAAATCCGCAGGAGTGTGCTCATGAGCGGAAGGAAGGCCAATACGAAGGTCATAAGTAGCTGACGGGGTGTTGAGCAGAAATTCGTCTGCGTCAAGCTGCCGCTGGTCAATCTCAACCATCGGATGTGCTTCCTTTAAGGCAGCGGTGATGTATTTGGAATCTCTGCGCTTGATGGCATAGTTGCGGTAGGTCGTGGCGTTCTCGTACTTTTGGAAAGAACGAGCCTGTTCCGAGCTGAAAGCCATAGCCGCTTTCTTTGGACCCATCGATGCCAGCAGCTCCCATGCGCCGTTTTTCATCATTTCGTCGGTTGCCTTCTTAAT
Organism: Ruminococcus sp. RTP21198st1_G1_RTP21198_201120; assembly: GCF_040924265.1. Lineage (NCBI taxonomy): Bacteria > Bacillati > Bacillota > Clostridia > Eubacteriales > Oscillospiraceae > Ruminococcus > Ruminococcus sp. RTP21198st1_G1_RTP21198_201120. The sequence continues at coordinate 25,627 of NZ_JBCOMH010000008.1, read as the reverse complement.
CTCGGTTTCGGCCTCCTCAAGCTGGCGAGTGGTGAGCTCCTGCGCTACGGCCTGAGCCTTGGGCTTGGATTCCTCCCAGAACCGACCGTTGTAGACCAGAAAATCAGTCGAGGGTGAATAGCGGAGCTTTCCCTCATATTCTCTTGCCAGCACCGTGGCCTGTCCAACGTCGGAATAGTCGGAGGGCTTGAGCTGAAGGTCCTGATTGTATTGCTCCGGAGGAATGTATCCTTCCTGTGCAGCGACCTTCCCATAGAACCGCTGTGCGCTGCGCCAGATGCTGTCGAGCTCCGATTGCTCCAAAGGCGGCTGACAGCAAGCGGCCACTTCCGCAAAATGCTTATGTGCCTCATCGGTATTGCCGAAGCGTTTCAGGATGCGTCCAGCATAATGGGACAGCGTGGCGTTGCGGCTGCCTTCGGGAATGACGATGTCGCCATAGCTGCCGGAGTCCATGTTGGCGTCAAAATCGTCGTCAGCAAGGAAGGTAGTAAGCGTCATCGGGCCGTCGAAGATTTCGACCTCCGGCTCCTTTGTACCGAAGAAGAACCGAGCGGCATCGAGTGCCTTGGTGTCAAAGTACGGGAAGATGGTGTTTACCAGCTTTTTCATCTCGCTGTACTGGCCGGGTTCGGTGACTCGATCAATGGCGAAGAAGACGTGGAACTTCGGCCGTGCAGCTTTGCCGCCTTTGGTTTTCATGTGATTGCGGCTGTAATGAACCGCAAAGGCAACACTGGGAAAAGCAGTAGCAACGTCTGAGGGATAGACCCATTCTTCCGGATCGTCGCTGTGGTCGTTATCACAATCGACCGGCAAGCAGTCGGAGCCGATGAAATTGTCGTTGCTGCGGTAGTTGCCCTGATACTCAGCACAAACATAATCGTGCTTTACAGCTTCGATGAGGCTGTCCTTCCCGGTGACCTCGACCTTATGAGGGTAGGTACAGTTTTCAGGCACCTCCAGACAGTTGGAACGGTATAAAGTGAATCTCATCTTGTTACCTCCTCGCAGGTCTCGCTGAAGTAGCGGATTCGGTGTCCCTTCCAAGTCGCTCTCTTGATCTCGGCCTCCATGCCCTCGGAGATCCGGTCACCGAAGACCCACATTTCGGCGCATTTACTCAGGATGGCATTCCCAAAAAACAGACCCAGCTCACGCTCCTTGGGCTTGTTGTCGTCAAGGAACTGCGGAAACAGCGGGTGCGGTGCGATGGGAATGTATCCGGCCTCTATCGCAAAACGGCTGTAGCGTCTGGCGGCAGCGGTGTTGCGTTCGACATCTCCGGCATACGGACTGCAGATATACACGATGGGTCTGAATGCCCGGAGAGCTTTTTCTTCTTTTTCAATGGCACAGAAGGCTCCGAATGCTGTGGGATCGGCATAACCTTCTGCGTTTTTGTATTCGGCCATGATAGGCACCTCCAATCTAAAGTTCTCACTACCCACTGGAGGGGTTAGTGGTATTTGAACGAATCAGAATCAGTCTTTTTTATAAAACATGGTCTCGTAGCCATCAGCACGGAGCTTGAGGCCGTCTGCCCACGGTGGGGTCCGGCCCATCTGTTCGCAGAGGACCTTCAGGTCGACGCCGGGGCTGGCTTCGATGACCAGCTCGTCGTGAATGTGCATGGTAATGAAGCAGTGCGACAAGGTCCGCATTGCGTAGCAGAGAATGTCACGGGAGGTAGCTTGGACGATGTTCTCCACGAGCTTCGGCCCGTAGGTCTCCAGCCGCGCCCACTTCTTTGTACCGCCGATACCCTCGTAGGTGATACACTCGCTGCCGAACTGATTTGTACCGAGCTTAGGCTTTACATAGGAAAGGCGTCTGCCGGACGGGAGCGTAATGAAGAGCATCCCGCTCTGGTAGCAGAACTTGACTCCGCAGACCTCGCCGTCCATGTGATACTTCACGGCATTCATAGCTGCCCGGTCGATGTCCCACCAGAACCTCACAATGTTTTGGTTCGAGTTGCGCCAAGCAGTGACCAGCGGCTGAAGCTCGTCTTCCGAAAGGCCCATCTCCAAGGCTCCCATCGCTTTGAGAGCTCCGATAGAGCCGCCATAGCCGAGGGCGAGTTCAGCGATTTTGCCTTTTTGCCGCAGGTGGCCGTTCACGCCGTGCTTTTCAACAGGGACCTTGAACATCTGCGATGCGGAAGCGCAGTAGATGTCTCCGCCTTTTTCAAAGACCTCCTGACGCCAGATTTCACCGGCAAACCACGCCAGCACTCTGGCCTCGATTGCTGAGAAGTCGGAGACGATGAACTTGTATCCCGGCTTCGGCACAAAGGCGGTGCGGATCAGCTGCGAGAGCGTATCTGGCACATCTTCGTAGAGAAGCTCCACGCCTTCAAAGTCGCCGCTGCGGACAAGACCACGGGCCTCTGCCAGATCCGGAAGATGGTTCTGGGGCAGGTTCTGCATCTGGATAATGCGTCCGGCCCAGCGACCGGTCCTGTTGGCACCGTAGAACTGAAACATCCCACGAGCACGGCCATCGGCGCAGACGGCCTTTTCCATCGCCTGATACTTCTTGACGGACGACTTGGCCAGCTGCTGCCGGAGAAGGAGGACCTTCTGGAGCTCTGCCGGAGCGGTCTTGAGCATTTCAGCGACTTCTTTCTTGCCGAGGGAATCGACCTCCAGCCCGTTGTTCGAAAGCCACTGCTTCATCTGCTGCACGGAGTTGGGATTGTCCAAAGCGGTCAGCTTCTTCATGGCAGCAGTGAGCTCCGCACGAGAGCGGGTGTCCATAGCGATGGCTTGATGCACCAGCTCCATATCGAGGGCGACACCTCTGTCGTTAATTTCCTGATCGATGTGATACTGCTCCCAGACCATTTCCGGCACCGGAAACTTGGCGAGCTTTTCCTGAATGGACATTTCGACCTCGACATCACGGATGTTGTACCGTTTGAAGGCAGCCCACTTGTCCGGAGCGTTTTCCGGCAGGTTGCGGGTTCGACCACCATTGGCCTTTGTCGGCGCACAGGGCTGGCAGAAATACTTGATGAGCTCTTTGCCTTCGGTCAATTTCTGCTTTTCGAGGCCCAGAACGGCACCGACACCTTCCAGCGACAGTGGCAAGCCCATGTAAGCGGACCAGATCATGGTGCATTTCCATGAGGCTGGATCGAGGTAGTTGCCGACGGTGTCTTCCGGGATGCTGTAGTAGGCATTATCAAAATCGCCGTGATCTCGGAGCCAGCGGGAAAGGCATATCCTCTCGAACTGAGCATTGAAGGCCCACTTCGTCACATCATCGTTTGTAAGCGCAGCGATGACCTCCGGAGGGATCGTCTCTCCACAGGCGAGGTCGACCACCTGCACAGGATTACCGTCTGCGGAATACCCGAAGAGAAGAATATCGAAATCTGTCGCCTCGGTATATTTGTAGACGCCACACTTGGCAAGGTCCACACTGCTGTAGGTTTCAATATCAATACTGAGTGTTTTCATATACACGAATCCTTTCTATAGCCCGAATGGGCGGCAGGAACATTCCCACCGCCCACGGGATCGGAGATTACTCTTTGTTGAGTTCTTTCATACGGGCTTCGTGATACTCCACCTCACGAAGGGCGTGTTCCTTCTCAAGCTGTCGGCGCTCTTCCTCCCATGCCGCATTGCGCTTATCGCGTTTGCGGTCATCGACGGCGTCAATGATGGATCTGACGATCCAAAACACCGCCAGGAGCAGATACAGGGACAGAAGCAGAATGCAGAGAATCGTGGTAATACTCATGCTGCACACCTCCTCAAGATAGGAAATCTTCGTCCACATCGGTGGCGAAATCGGACGCTGCACTGGACTTGCCGCCGAGGGGTTCGCCGTCACGGATCTTCTGCAGGTTGTTCAGCCCACAGGCGATGCCCTTGTTGCCGTTGGAGTTGAAAGCGTAGAAGTTGATGCTGGCACGACCGTACACACCGGAGTAAACCTCGGAGCGGGTCAGGATCGGATTGCAGTCAGCGTCTACGATTCCGGGAGCCGTAGCGGAGTTGGCATTGATGAAGTAGCTGCCAGCGTAAGCCAGATCATCCGGACGCTCGGTGTCGCCGTCACGGAGAGGCGTCTTGATAGCCGTGAGGGGCGGTACGGTGCGACCGTTGCCTTTGAGCTTGGCCTGACCTTCCTCATAGGCCGCCTGAATCGCTGCCTTGATCTTCTGAACGGTCACGGTGTCAGTCTTCGGAATGATGAGACTGACGCTGAACTTCGGTGTGCCGCCGTTGATGGACTTGGCTTCCCAGACATTGGCGTAGGACCAACGGGTGTCCTTGCCGGTGATAACCTTCATGGGGTTTGCGAGTTTAGTAGAATTTGACATATTAGTTGTCCTCCTTGAAATCATCGATAATGGTTGTCATTGCCGGTCTCTTATCGCTGTCCGGCACCAGCGTGGGTTTGCCTTGAGGCTTGGTGATCAGGCCTCCAAGAATGTCGTTGAACTGTTTCTTTCCGAGAAGCGAGGTCATGGCGGTGACGCCGAGAATCTTGTGTTCGTAGGGGTCGTACCCGGCAGCTGTTACGGCTGCGATGACGGCATCCTCGTTTGTGTACTTGCGGTTGGAGCGGCCCTCGACCAGCTTGTAGCCGGACCACTGTTTACCGCTGATGGCTGCCTGAAGCGCATAGTCCTTGATGTCGGAGGCCCAAGCGATCAGCTCGTCGATGCGACCGAGGATTTCTTCGACCTCTTCATCTGTCAGCAGAGGCGGCTGCCTGAACTCGAACTTGGCAAGCTCCATGTTGGCGTTGGCTCTTTCACGGCAGTCAGCTTTGGCCTTGCAGAACTGGCACCATTCGCCGCAGTGGTATTCACCGTCTCCGTTGAAGGCAAGCTCTGCAGTCGGGGCCAGAACCTGATCGGCCCACTCGCAGAGTTCGCCCTTCGAAATGGTGAAGGTGCTGATGTTGGAGCGTCTGGGCTGGTAGATGGTCATGCTGACGGTGTCGATGTCGTAGATGCAGTCGAATAGCTCCAGCGCACCGAGAGCGTACAGTTTCATCTGCGGGTTGTCGTCAGCCTCGACCAGAACGCCTCTGCCGTGCTTGTAGTCCACAATGTGAAGCGTCCCGTCAGCAATGATGACGCAGTCGCCGGTGCCGAAGCCCTCCTCGACATACTTGGAGTAGTCGAGTCGCTGCTCGATCAGGACCACGGGGTCCGGGCAGGTCTTCTTGGCTTCTTCAACCAGCTCCATCACAAAGGCCATATAGCCGTTGGCGCATTCCTCCATTTCGGAGTTGTACCAAGTGAGGGCTTCGGTCGGGTCATTTGCCTCCATGCCGAGTGCCTTCCGGAGCTTGTACTCACAGAGGGCGTGGGCGTCGGTACCTTCGGCTGCGAAATCGCTGTCTTTGTCGTCGTAGCCTTCACAGAGCCTTGCCGAAGGTGGGCAGTTGAGCCACCTGTGCGAGGACGATGCAGAGAGAAGTGCGTGGTTAGCCATTGCCGAGCACCTCCGCATCCGCTACCAGAGCCTTGTAGCTTGCCGGGTCAACCTCGGAGAGCTTCTTGGCACCGTACTTCAGGAGAAGGTCACGGATCTGAGCGGTGAAGCCATCACGGGACTTTTCTGCCAGAATCGCTCTGACCTCTTCGAGGGTGAGTGCCTTTTCCGGTTCCGGAGCAGGGGCCGCTTCCTCGGTACCGCTGAATGCGCCGGTCAGCCAGTTGGCGATGTCGTTAATAGAAGATGCAATATCCCGCAACTCCCTGATGGTCGCTTCCATTTCGCTCATTTTGCTCATCACGTTTTCCTCCTTTCTGAGATTGGCTTGTCTGGTTAAGCTGGATCAGCTTCCTCGCCAGACGTCTTGACACTACGCTGATTGCCGTAAGCACTCCGATGAGCTCTTCATCAGTGACGGCCTTGTTGGGTCTGGACTCACTCATTGGCGGTTCCTCCTTCCTAAGGACCTGTGTTGTTTTGCTGTCCTCAGTACCCACTGGAGGGAAACCGGTGTTTTGAACGAAAAAATCTGAAAAAATTTTTGACCGCCGCAGAATTGCTTCCACGGCGGCCTTTGTTGGGTATTAGATGAAGTCCTTCAGGGCTTCACGCAGGATGGAGAACACCTTGTTCTTCTGGTAGTTGATGGTCGACTGGCGTTTGCCCATGTCGGCAGCGATTTCACGCTCCGTCTTGCCCTGCATGATAAGCTCGCAGATGCGTCTGCCGTCCGGATCAAGACGGTTAAGCTCGTCGTATAGAGCGTCGAGCAGTCCCTTGTCCATAAGGATGGACTCCGCAGACGGTGCGTCATCGGCCAGCGTATCGCCAAGGGTAAGCTCGTCCTCCTCGCCGCCGATAGGCGTGTCGATGGAAACCTTCTTACCGGCAGCGTAGAACGGGCAGCCGGGGCAAACACCGTCACACTTCCAAAGCTGGGCCTTGGTGCAGCGGCACTCGCCATTCTTCTGGGCATGGTAGCGGGTGTTCCAGATGGGCTGGTAGTATGCCCTGTAAACTTCCTCGCTGACCTCGATAGGGGTCCCGTCGACCGGGATAAAGTACTTCTTGTCGTTGTTTTGCATGAAAATTTCCTCCGTTCGATTTGCTTGGAACGGAGGAAACCTTCATGGTCAGCTGCAAAATGGGTATAGAAATCCAACCACAGTCCCGACGGAGATTTCTCCGTTCCGGTCTGCAGCTTCCCGCTCAAAAGGCAGCTGTTGATATTTACTTGTGCCGTCAAGCACCGTTGAGCCACCGGTGATCAGTCGGTGCAGTCCCTGACGGTGAGCAGTTTTCTGTCTTGCTCAGGACAGTTTTTTAGTCGAGATCCACTTCGATGGCGTACAGTTCGCTGAAAATTTCAGGCAGGTCGCTTGGGTTAAGGTCCCAAGTGCCGTGTGCGCCGTAGCGTTTGAAAACAGATTCAACTACTGCTGAGCCCAACTGAGACTCGATGGCAGCAGCGGTGTTTTCAATGTTCACGATCCAGTTGTTACGTTCACGCTTTGTCACTGCTTGTCCCTCCTTGTCAGGTTCAGCTTCCTAATCCGGATAGTAGGCTGTTGATGCTGCCGACCACTCAGCTCCGGATCGTTCATGGCCGGTGAACGAGCTGAGAGGCGGCTTCTGTTGAATGGCGATTGCTTGAAAGTGAGTTTGTGCCTGTTTGTGCCTGTTATTGCCCAATGCTATTGATTTTTGGACTCGAGTGTGATATAATAAAATATCAAGGTCCACAGGCCGACGGCTCAGTCTCTCTCATCTCCGCCATCCACTAATAAGATACCGAGATGAAAAAGGACTTCCTATAAGCGCAAGGACCATGAAAAAAGGACTTTCAGGACTTTTGATAGGACTTTTTCTGAAAGGGGTGATTTGCATAGATTTCGCTCATTTTTGCAAAGGAATATATGGCTCCGTTGAAGGAGTGGCAAATCAGGACTCCTTCGTCATTGAAGCCTTTAAGGCGGCAGGGAGCAGCTATACTTTCACGAAAAAAGGTGCCTACAGCTCATCTAACTACGGGGCCAAACTATTCAACGGCGGTAAGCCCTTGTCGAAGAAGCATAGGGACTCTTTCCCAGATCCGATAAACACGACCGGCCTTGCGAAGTACCTGTCGGAGCACATAAAAAAAGCGTCCATCAGAACCGTGATGAACTACTTCACGATCCCTACGGACGCAGATATAAACATTCCGGCTTTGGCGAAAGCCCTCGCAGACCAGCTTCAGATAATCATACACGAGCCGGATTCTGATGCCGACATCATAGCAACGAACTATCAGCAGTATTTGTCGCAGCCGGAAACAGACGAGCCGTCATTCCATAAGCCGCTCTATGATGGAGATGCTTTCTGGATTGAAACGGCACCTGCCGACCGGCGACATGTCGTTGATTTTTACGAGCACTTCACCCACACATGGAAACTACTTAACTCCGGTAAGGTCGCATGGACGGGCCGAAGGCTTATCTGTATAAACGAGGATTCTATCACTCCTTGTGCCATGCAGCTGTCAATTGACATACCGGATACGCCTCCAAATGGACGAGCTGTTGTGCCGGTTGAATTCGATGCCCGTGGCAACGAGGACACTTTTGAAAGTAAATGGGTTATGGTCGATAAAGACAATAAAGATTGCTATCCAGACTATTCAAGCCCATTCAATGTAACAATTGTAGTCGAGAACAAGACGTTTAAGAGATCTGGAGGTAACTAAATTGGGTAACGAGAACATTGAAAAATGGTCAACATTAAAAGAAGTCCAAGCATACCTTGGCGTTGGCAGAGAAACCATTTTGCAGTGGATCGCTAAAAGAAATATGCCAGCCTATAAAGTAGGTAAGCTGTGGAAATTCAAGCTGTCAGAGGTGGACGATTGGATTCGTTCCGGCGGTGCCGCTGACGACAAAGTTGATGATAAGGAAGATAAGGCCGAATAAGTCCGTTTTTTGGGACAGCACATTTGGTGCGATCATAATGGCTTAGTGCCGAAATCAGAGTCAAGAGAGGAAAATCTATATGGACAATCAGGTGCATAATTCAATAGTTAGCTTTATTTGGGGGATTGCGGATGATTGCCTTCGTGACGTTTATGTCCGTGGTAAATATCGTGATGTTATTCTCCCTATGACGGTTATCCGTCGTCTGGACGCTTTGCTGGAGGACAGCAAGGATGCGGTCCTCGAAATGAAAAAACGGCTTGATGCCGCAAAGATTGATAATCAGTGGCCAGCCCTCTGCAATGCTGCAGGACAGGCTTTCTGCAATGCTTCTCCGTACCGTCTGCGTGACCTCACCAGTCGTGCCAAGAAGCAGACGCTTAAGGCAGACTTCATCGCTTATTTGGATGGTTTCTCACCGAATGTGCAGGTTATTCTGGATAAGTTCAAATTCCGCAATCAGATCGACACGATGGTGGATGCCGATATCCTCGGTGCTGTCATTGAGAAGTTTGTGTCTTCTGACATTAACCTGAGTCCGAATCCGGTGTGGAAGGACGAGGCCAAAACCATCATGCGCCATCCGGGTCTGGATAACCACGGCATGGGCACCATCTTCGAAGAGCTGATCCGTCGCTTCAATGAAGAAAACAACGAGGAAGCCGGTGAACACTGGACGCCTCGTGACGTAGTTGAGCTCATGGCTGACCTCGTTTTCATACCCATTGCGGACCAGATTCAAGACGCTACATACTCCTGCTACGACGGAGCTTGTGGAACCGGCGGTATGCTTACCGTTGCACAGGACCGTCTGCTTACGCTTGCCCACAGACGTGGTAAGGATGTCTCGATCCATCTCTTCGGGCAGGAAATAAATCCGGAAACCTATGCCATTTGTACAGCTGATATGCTTCTGAAAGGTGATGGAGAGCAAGCTGAGCACATCGGTTTTGGATCCACGCTCTCTTTGGATCAGCATTCCTCACGTCAGTTTGATTTCATGCTTTCCAATCCGCCTTACGGTAAGAGCTGGAAAACCGACGCCGAAAAGATGGGTGGCAAAAAAGAGATCCTTGACACCCGCTTCAATACCTATCTTGAAGGTGGCGAAGAAATGGCTATGATTCCTCGTACCAGTGACGGCCAGCTCCTTTTCCTTCTTAATAACATCTCCAAGATGAAGAAGGACTCTCCGCTTGGTAGCCGCATTGCTGAAGTTCATAACGGCTCGTCTCTCTTTACGGGGGATGCTGGTAGCGGTGAAAGCAACGCAAGGAGATATATGATAGAAAACGATCTTGTGGAAGCCATTATCGCACTACCAGATAACATGTTTTACAACACTGGTATCGGAACCTTTATTTGGGTTTTAACAAACAGAAAGGAAGACCGACGTGTTGGGAAAATACAGCTAATCGACGCAACAAAAATGAAATCCCCGCTTCGAAGAAACATGGGAAAGAAAAACTGCGAGTTTACCGAAGATATTCGTAAAGAGATAATGCGCATTTTCACTTCAATGGAAGAAAGTGAAATCAGCCGTGTGTTTGACAATAGAGAGTTTGGATATTGGTCTATTACGGTCGAACAGCCTTTGCGTTTGAGAGTTTTGCCGTCCAAGCACATACCTTCCAGCATATTCAGAAATGAAGCCGAGCAAATTTTATGTGAAAAAGCACTTAGGAAAGCAGCAGCTGTTGCAGCTCTTGATGATTGGACCGAGTTCTCAAAAGCATCGGGCCTTAAAGCAGCGTTGTTAAAGAAGATACGTCCTTTTATCACGGAAAAAGACGCTTCAGCTAAAGCGATAGATGGCGAAGCGGATGCTGATCTTAGAGATACTGAACTCGTACCGTTCACATACAAGGGTGGCATTGATTCGTTTTTACGCAACGAAGTGCTTACTTATGCGCCTGATGCGTGGGTCGATGAAAAGAAGACTTCTGTTGGGTACGAACTCAGTTTCACCAAGTATTTCTATCGACCGGTAGAACTAAGAAATATGGACGAAATACTCGAAACGCTCCGTTCTCTTGAGAATGATTCCACAGGAATGCTTGAAGAAATAATAGGAGGAATAGCGAATGCCTGATAATTACTCCTCCTACCGTTCATTTGGTCAAAAATGGGCAAATGTGATTCCTGAGCACTGGAATTCAAAACGCCTTAAAGCAGTATTTGCAATGCGAAAGGAACGGAATAATCCCGTCGTTACCAGAAACATTCTTTCATTAACTGCCAAACAAGGTGTTGTGCCACTTTCTCAAAAAGAAGGCGTCGGAGGGAATAAGCCCAAAGATGATATGACCAAATATAATATCGCACACGAAAACGACCTGTTGGTTAATTGCATGAATGTTGTTGCGGGCTCAGCTGGCGTATCAAGGTATTATGGTGCAATCAGCCCTGTTTACTATGCTCTTTATCCTCGTGAAGATGAAAATGTGTGGTATTACCACTATATCTTCAGGCTATTAACGTTCCAAAGAAGCCTTGTAGGATTGGGCAAAGGTATTCTGATGCATGAAAGTGAAAACGGAAAGCTAAACACGGTACGCATGCGAATTTCAATGGACTATTTAGGTAATGTGCTTCTCCCTGTCCCTCCAAGAAGTGAACAAGACAAGATTGTGGATTATCTTAATTGGAGGGTTTCACAGATTAATAAACTAATCAAGCTAAAGCATAAAGAAATCAAATCCATTGAAGAACTCAAGAAATCTGTTGTCAGTACAGCAGTTACCCGTGGGTTAAACCCAGACACCGAGATGAAATCAAGCGGAGTGTCGTGGCTTGGCGATATTCCAAAACACTGGAAACTGATCAAGCTACGTCAAATATTAAGAGCCGTAAGTGAAAAGAACCACCCGGAGCTTCCATTGCTTTCTGTAGTTAGAGAACAAGGTGTCATAGTCAGAAATGTAGAAGATCAGTCTTCGAACAGAAACTTTATACCAGACGATTTAAGCGGCTATAAAGTTGTTCGAAAAGGCCAGTTTGCTATGAACAAGATGAAAGCATGGCAAGGCTCCTATGGCATTTCAGACTATACAGGAATTGTGAGCCCTGCATATTTCATTTTTGACGTAGCGTTTGATAATCTTGAGTACTTTCATAATGCAATCCGAAGTAAAGTATACGTAAATTTCTTTGCTCAGGCCTCGGATGGCATTAGGCCGGGACAATGGGATCTTCAGATGGATAAGATGAAAGAGATTCCTTTCATTGTTCCACCAGAAGACGAGCAGATACAAATCGTCGAATACATCAAAGCGGCTCAGCAAAAGTATCAGTCAGCAATTGAACGATTAAAAGCTGAAATTGACGCTCTTGAGGAATTCAAGACACACTTGGTTTCTGACGTTGTAACTGGCAAAATTGATGTCCGTGACATTGAAATCCCGGAATATGAGTTTGTGGATGAAGAAGCAGATTCGGATGCTGATGATGAGGACGATTCGGACGATACCGAAGAACAGGAGGAGTGATTATGGCTTTTACCAACACCAGAGAAGAAGGGCTGGAATCCTTAATCGTAAAGTGGCTTGTTGAGCAGAACGGCTACGAGCAAGGCACCAACGACGACTATAGTAAGGAATACGCTCTGGATGAAACACGCCTGTTCCGCTTCCTGTCCGAAACGCAGCCGGATGAGATGGACAAGCTGAGCGTATTCAAATCTGACACCAAGAAGCGTCAGTTCCTGAACCGTTTGCAGGGAGAGCTGGCCAAGCGTGGCATTATCGATGTTTTGCGTAACGGCATCAAGGTTTATCCTGCGGACCTGATCATGTTCTATCTCACGCCGACCGAGAATAACCAGAAGCAGAAAGAAATGTACGAGAAGAACATCTTCAGCGTGACCAGGCAGCTCCGCTACTCACAGGACGCCGGAAAGCTGGCTCTGGATCTCTGCATTTTTATCAACGGTCTTCCGGTCATTACGATGGAGCTGAAGAATCAGCTCACAAAGCAGAATACGGAATACGCCGTTCAGCAGTATAAAGACGACCGTGATCCTCGTGACATTCTGCTCTCCTTCAAACGCTGCATGGTCCATTTTGCTGTGGATGATGCAACAATCAAGTTCTGCACGAAGCTGGCCGGTAAGGACAGCTGGTTCCTGCCATTCAATAAGGGCTATAACGACGGAGCCGGTAATCCTCCGAATCCGGATGGTCTGATGACAGACTACTTGTGGAAGGACATTCTCACCAAGGCAAAGCTCTCACGCATTATAGAAAACTACGCACAGGTTGTTGAGGAAGTTGACGAGGATACCAAGAAGAAGTCTGTCAAGCAGATATTCCCTCGTTATCATCAGTTGGATGTGGTTGAAAAGCTGCTGGCCGATGTTCGTGCCAATGGGGTCGGTAAGCGTTACCTGATTCAGCACAGCGCAGGAAGCGGCAAATCCAACTCCATCGCATGGCTGGCTCATCAGTTAATCGGCATTGAACAGAATGGCCGTCCGCTGATTGACTCCGTCCTTGTTGTAACAGACCGCCGTATCCTCGATAAGCAGATCCGCAACACCATCAAGCAGTTTATGCAGGTGAAAAACACTGTGGTGTGGGCAGAACATTCGGGCGATCTCCGAAAAGCCATTCAGGACGGGAAGCGCATCATTGTGACAACGGTCGAGAAGTTCCCGTATATCGTTACCGAAATCGGGCAAGAACATAAAACTCATAAGTTCGCCGTTATCATAGACGAGGCTCATTCCGGTCAGAGCGGTCGTAACTCGGCTCAGATGAACTTGGCCCTGTCCGGCCTCGCCTCTGAAGACGACATGGACAATGAGGATAAGATCAATGCCATGATGGAAGGCCGCAAACTCCTGACAACGGCCAGTTACTTCGCTTTCACCGCCACTCCGAAGAACAAGACCGAGGAAACCTTCGGTGTTGCTTATGAAGAGGATGGCGAGATCAAGCATCGACCGTTCCATGTTTATACCATGAAACAGGCCATTCAGGAGGGCTTCATTCTGGATGTGCTGAAGTATTATACGCCTATCGACAGCTACTATAAGCTAATGAAAACTGTTGATGACGATCCTATGTTCGACAAGAAAAGAGCTCAGAAGAAGCTGCGCTCCTTTGTTGAAAGCAACGAGGTCACAATCGCAAAGAAGGCGGCCATGATGGTTGACCACTTCCACGAGCAGGTAATCGCCAAGAAAAAGATCGGCGGTCAGGCACGTGCTATGGTCGTTACAGCCAGCATCCCTCGCTGCATTGAGTATTACTACGCTATCAGCAAGTGCCTCGCAGACAGACGGAGCCCATACAAGGCCATCGTCGCCTTCTCAGGTGAGCACAAATACAAAGGTCAGGAACCAGCACTTACTTCAGCTGCCATGAACGGCTTTTCCGATGCGTTGATTCCAAAGACCTTCAAGAAGGACCCGTACCGCATACTCATCGTTGCTGACATGTTCCAGACCGGATTCGACGAGCCGCTGCTTCACACGATGTATGTGGACAAGCCTCTATACGACATCGGTGCCGTGCAAACGCTGTCTCGCCTGAATCGTGCTTATCCCGGCAAGGATGACACCTTTGTTCTGGACTTTGCCAATAAGACATCTGTGATTGAGGAGTCTTTCTCAAAGTATTACCGGACCACAATTCTCTCCGGAGAAACCGATCCGAACAAGCTGTATGACTTAATCGCCGTCATGGAAGACTATCAGGTCTATAGCAACGACGATGTGGAGAGGCTTGTTGACCTGTTCCTGCACGGTGCAGAGCGAGATCGCCTCGATCCAACACTGGATGCTTGTACGGCGGTATATAAGCAGCTCGAAACAGACGATCAGATTAAATTCAAGAGTGCTGCAAAGTCCTTTGTGCGTACATACGGTTTCCTCGGAGCCATTCTGCCTTATGGAAACGTGGAATGGGAAAAGCTCTCAATCTTCCTGAATCTGCTGATTCCTAAACTGCCGTCGCCTCGTGAAGACGACCTGTCAGAAGGCATCTTGAGCACCATTGACCTTTCGAGCTATCGTAATGAAGCCCGTGAAATGATCTCCATTCGCTTGGAAGATCAGGATGCTGAAATTGCGCCTGTTCCTGCCGGAAAGACTGGCCACATTGTGGAACCGGAAATGGATCTGCTTTCCCGGATTATTTCTGACTTCAACGATATGTTTGGCAACATCAACTGGAACGACGCCGACAATGTCCAGCGGCAGATTCTCGAAATACCTGCAATGGTGTCCAGAGATAAAAAGTATCAAAATGCTATGCGCAACTCTGATGAGCAGAGTGCTCGGTTGGAAAGCGAACGTGCTCTGCAACAGGTTATCTTTGCAATCATGGCTGATAATATGGAGCTGTTCAAGCAGTTCCAAGACAATCCATCCTTTAAGAAGTGGCTTTCGGATCTGGTGTTCAACCTTACTTACAATCCGGAAGGCAAAGAGTACGTGATGCCGGGGCCGGGTGAAAAAACCGTCGCATACGATTTTCCCACGCAGGAATCTTTGATGGTTGCTGAAGACCATGCCACGTATGGCGACAAAAAGGATGAAGAGTAAACTGTAACAAGGTGGAGAATGCAATGAATGATTCTTTTGACAAGACTATAAGCGGAGGTAAATTTGACGAGGTTTTTACCGAGGTGTCTCACGCTGAGACCCTTGGCCTAAAAAACCCGGAACAACTGCGCCTATTTCACCTCAACGTCAATAACAATGCATTCTCATCCGATAAGCTTGAAGTGTTTCTCAGGAAGAACATCGGTCAATACGTTTTTTCTCGTGCTCAGATCGAGAACTATCATGTTGAGGGCGATGTGTACAGCGTAGGAATGGATGCCATCGACATCATGAAACGCAACGGGGCTCCGGGTCAGAAAGGCACCGGCAATGACCTCGGTGAAATCATGCTATATGTGTTTTTAGAGCAGGTTCTGGGAGCTCCCAAAATCATGAGCAAGGTAGAGCTTCAAACCGGAGCAAAACAATATGACAGTAAATGTGACGGAATACATCTTCTCTCGCTGGAGCAGGCCTTCGGCATGCCATACTACCACATGGTGTTTGGCACCTCCAGCATTGTGGGTGATATGAAAAAAGCTGTTGACACTGCCTTCGACGCCATTGTTGAGATCGAAAAGCAAAGCACACAGGAGCGCACCCTTGCTGAAAACACGGTATTCAGCAAGTCCTTTGATAAAGACACGGTTCAGAAAATCAAAGACCTGCTTATTCCGAGTAAAGGACAGTCGGTCCCGTATGATACAGCCTATGGCGTTTTCCTTGCGTATAATCTCGGCCTCAATCCTACTAATTACAGTGCGGTAGACTTCCGACGTGCACTGACTCAGAAAATGGATACAGATATTCGCAATCATGCGGCATATATAGCCAGCAAGATTAATGCCCTTGGCCTCGGAAACCACTCGTTTTATTTCTACATTCTGCCACTCAACGATGCAGATGCTGAAAAAACACAAATCATGGACCGTGTGATGAATGGGGGTGGCAGACCTTGAGCAATCAAATACTGCATAACCTTGGCGATGCCATTTTCGGGGACATTGACAACAATCCCTTCCTGAATGAACTCTACGACAACATCCTTTATAACTATGCCATCACCAAATTTAACCTCACTGATAAACGGCAGATGCGGGAAATTGATGTTGTGTCGGCCTTGCGGTTTGCCGACTTGCTGTCCAAGTCGACACATGCGGTGAACCGGGACAAGCATAAAATGTGGGCGCAGGAGATAATCATCCTGCTGTATTCTCTGTACCCGGACAATCCTGATGTAAAGTTCTATGCCGGATCAGTGTTCGCGAACACCGGGAACTATCAGGCAAGAAAGATGATCGATAGCGACTTTTACGGCACGACTGCATTAGAGCGTTTCTTCGCTGAATACCAGAATGATTATTTGACAATTCCTGCAGCACCGGAACTTCGGTTCTTCGGCGCACAGAAAAATGCTTACGATCATCTCTCGGATGATCACTTCAGCTATTCCGGTCCGACATCTATGGGTAAGTCCTTCCTCATGAGAATGTACATCAAGGACCGGATACAGCATGGGGTAAAAATGAACTTCGCCCTGATTGTCCCAACAAAGGCACTGATCAATGAGATCTACAAGCAGGTCATTGACGAGGACCTTAAGAACCTTTTGTCGGAGCACAATTATAAGGTGGTCACTGCCGCCGGGGATATCGCTTTGGAGGGCAAGCATAACTTCATACTTGTGCTGACTCCGGAACGACTGTTATATCTGCTCATCAGCAAACCGGATTTGCAAATCGACTATCTATTCATCGATGAAGCGCACAAACTGTCCGGAAAAAATAGCCGTGGGCCGTTCTACTATAAAACCGTGGATATGCTTCTCAAAAGGAAGAAGAAGCCGCACTTCGTCTTTGCCTCACCTAATATTCCAAATCCAGAGGTATATCTAAAGTTGCTGACAGACATCGAAACCGACGGTGATGATAGCCACCTACGTTCCACTTTTTCACCGGTGGCCCAGATTAAGTTCAGCATCGACCTCAATAATTTCACAGTCAGCGTATATAACGACCATACCGGTGAGTTGGATTACCTTGCGGAAATCAAAGACAGAAACGCTTCTCTGGTTTCGTTCCTTCTGATGTTTGAAAGGATAAACCGGGATCTCCCCTTTGAGCGAAAGCAGCAGACCATCGTTTATTGCAACGGTAGAAGTAAGGCGATTGAAAATGCGCTTGCTTTTGCAGATCAACTTTCGGAAATTCAGGATAATGACCTGAATGCACTGGCAAGGGATATCACGAATGAAGTTCACGGCGACTACTATTTGGCCCAGATTATAAAAAAGGGCGTCGCATATCACATTGGATACCTACCAGCTGCCATCAGAATGCGTATCGAGGACATGTTCCGTCGTGGCAAAATCACGACTATGTTCTGTACCAGCACCTTACTTGAGGGTGTCAACCTCCCAGCGGATAATCTGTTCATTACCGATAACAAGATTTTCCGAAAGGTGATGACGCCGGTTGACTTCCGAAACCTGATAGGACGTGTCGGACGCATCCGTTTCAACCTTTACGGGAATGTATTCTTCGTCTCGCAGGGTGAAAAGCTGAAACAGGAAGACTATGTGGACCTTTTGAAAAAAGAGGTCCCGAAGCAAACGCTTTCTATCGAGGCTGGACCGAAGAGCCTAACAAACGCCGAAAAGAAATATGTCGTCGAGGCACTACTGCAGGGCAATATTGAACTCGTAAAAAGAAATGACGCACAGTCAGAGGAAGCCTATGTAATGATGCGTAAGTTTGCCCTCATTCTTTTACGGGATATTATGCAGGACAACGACAGCCTTGTAAGGCGTGAGTTCTCTAATCTGCTGACACCCAAGGACGAAGCGAAAATACGAGAAGCCTTTACTGATCCGTTCACAGAACCGGATGATGATATCAACACGTCGGTGGATCAGACGAAAAACCTACGTGCAGCTATCGCAATGGGACTGAAATACCCTGACCGTGTAGATGGGAAGTTCAATTATGACGACGTTTTGGCTTTCCTTGAAAAGCTGAGTCGGATCTTCAAATGGGGAAAGTATGAGGCATCCACGCTCGGAAAGCCGACGCTTCTGCGTTGGTATGCGGTTGTTCTTATTCAATGGATGGAAGGTACCGGCCTTAGCAATATCATGAAAAAGGCACTGGAGTACCGGCAACAGCACCCTGATAACTTCTGGGTGAACCGAGGCCAGAAAGAATACTACGACGATGGACTCCGGCACCGCAATATCGTATTTGCCGACACCTTGGAGGTCATTGATAACATTGTGCTGTTCAGTATTTCAAACTACTTCCTTCGCTTCTCGAATGAGTATAAGACGGTCCATCAGCTGAAGGAGTTTGATAACAACTGGTACGAATTTGTAGAATACGGAACGACGAATCCAATAACAATCCTTCTTCAGCGGAACGGATTCTCTCGTGAGGTATCCACATATATCCGGAACAACAAGGATGAGTTTATTATCGAAGGGCCGGATGGAAAATGGCATCTGAGCACGGCATTGCTTGAATGCTCAAATACTAACGCTCGAACAGAGGCGTCGAGTGTACGATACAACATGCCGGAATTGTTTGCAGAGAAGATATAAACCAATCAGGAGGAAGAGTTACCCGTGAAGAAGATTGAAGGTTCTCCTAAGAGCTTAAAGCAGCTTTTACAGAATACAAAGTACTCGATTCACTATTATCAGCGTGAGTATATGTGGCAGAGAAAACATATCGAGGAACTGATCGATGACCTTACATCGGAGTTCTTGGATTATTATGTTCCCGGTGATGATCGCAAGGATGTGCAGGACTATGGTGCATATTTCATGGGGTCCATTGTTCTTGCTGGTCGTGAAAATGCAATCATAGACGGCCAGCAGAGATTCTCATCGCTGACGCTCCTGCTAATGTATCTAAATAATCGGCTCCGTTCACTTGGTCAGAACTATAGCATGATCGAACAGATGATTTTTTCTGAGGCGTACGGAACTAAATCCTTCAATATAAATGTTGAGGATCGAGCTGATTGCATGAATGCAATTTTTAATGATCAGCCGTTTGACACGACCAATGTCGGAGAGTCCGTGAAAAACCTCTATGGCAGATATACCGATATCATTGATGTTTTTCCCAATGATGATATTACTGACAACATGCTCTTGCATTTCTGTGACTGGCTGGCCTAGAAGGTGTTCTTTATAGAGATTGTGGCCACCACAGAACAGGATGCCCATAAAGTCTTTGTAACCATGAACGATAGAGGTCTGAGTCTCACATCAACAGAAATGTTGAAAGGATACCTACTATCAGAGATAAAGGATGATTCCAAGCGTGAAAAACTCAATAATATTTGGAAAGACAAAGTTCTCTCCCTCAAAAAAGACGACGATAAGGGAGATGAAACATTTATCAAAGCATGGCTAAGAGCTCAATATGCCGAAACCATCCGTGAAACGAAAGCCGGTGCCGTGAATCAGGATTTTGATATCATTGGTGGTTCTTTCCACAAATGGGTACGTGATGAGCGAGACAAGCTCGGCCTATCCACAACAGATGATTTTGAGCTCTTTATTATGAAGTTTTCTAAATTTGCGGATGTTTACAGGAAAATCCGTGAAGCTGAGAACACATTTGCAGAGGAAACAAAGTATATCTATTACAATGCACAGGTTAATTTTACACTTCAGCCGCAGTTGCTACTGGCTCCTATTTGTTATGAGGATACGTGGCCGGTTATCATTGAAAAGATTAATTTGGTCGCTCGATTCATTGATCTGCTGATCACTGCCAGAGTAACGAATTATAGGTCTGTAGACTATAGCACTATCAAGAATTACGTGTTTAACGTAACAAAGAATATTCGTCGCTGTTCTATTGATGTGCTGAAGGCTCGTTTGAAAGCCCAATCTGACAACCTCGCATATGATCCGGCAGCAGCCCTTCCTGAGCTGCGTTTGAACAGCTTTACCAAGAAATACATCAAGAATATGCTTGCTCGCATCACGGGCTATATTGAGGAGCAGACCGGTGTAGCTTCGAATTACTGCAACTACATGAATACGCAGACAAAGAATCCATTTGAAATCGAGCATATTATCACGGACCATTACGAGTGGTTTACCAGCGAATACTCCGATCAAGAAGAATTCAGACGGTGGAGAAATAGCTTCGGCGCACTATTACTTTTGCATAAGAGCATCAATGCCAGTCTGAATGACTCAAAATATGATTACAAGCTCTCGAAGTATTGCTCCAATGAAGGAAACATTTATACCGAGTCGCTGGGTGATCAGGCCTATCAGAATAATCCAAAGTTCAAGAAGTTTATTGCTGACAATGGTCTGGGCTTCAAGCCTTATGCACAGTTCGGAAAAGCAGAAATCACTGAGCGAATTCAGCTTCTTGTTCAGCTTGTTAATCTGGTGTGGAATGCGGAGATGTTTGCATGATGGAGCTTATAGAAGATGTTTTTATCCGCTGTGGTAGATGCGGGAAGATTACCGGAATACACAAAGAAGATTTTGATTTTGAGTCCTATGTATATGATCGTGGCGATAATAGGATGGGTGAAGAAATTGAATTCCGTCACGAAGGATACATTGAATGTGATCAATGCGGGAATGAAATCTCCTTCAGAATATCTGGCTACGAGTATCCTATAGGTGCATTCAACTATGAAGATAGCGAAATAGCTGGGGGTCGGTTTGAGGAAGAACCGCACATGGGAGTCATATATAGCCGAGATGATTTTGACCCCGATGATGCATACCCTACATTTACACGAGTGGAGCAAATCATCATGGACATCGCCCAAAACCGTGAGTTGATCTATGACATCTCTCCCAGAGAGTTTGAGGCAGTTATCGAGCGGGTGCTTCAAGATGAGGGCTTTGAAACAAAGTTGACACAACAAACCAGAGATGGTGGTCGTGATATTGTCGCAACAAAGTATGAGATGGGAAAGCCGGTCGTTTTCTATATAGAGTGTAAACGGTACGGACGCCAGAACTCTGTGGGTGTAAATATCGTTCGTTCTCTATATGGTGTTCAGTCGGCTGATCAAATAAATAAAGCGATTCTCGTAACAACTGGACATGTTACCCGTGGCGCTCGCAGATTTGTAGATGATCAGAATACGATGATGAGCGTCATCGATGTAGAGGAAATACACGAGCTGATTCAAAGAAGCGCAAGGAAATATAGAGGCTACTGAACCTTTTAATTATTCCACACTTTCTAATTATTCCTTCGACTGTCGGTTTTGAGGGGTAAGTTCCAAAGGCCACAGAACCGGCCAGCAACAATCGAATAAACAGAAAAAAGGGCTTCCGAAGCTCTGCTGTAAAACACAGCGGAACCTCGAAAGCCCTTTATTTCATTCCTTTTTCAGCTCTTGTGTGCCGGAGAAGGCTTTTTCTGTTTGTATCAAAGACAGCGTTTTTATAGACCCGACAAGTGGTTCTGGTTCGCTGCTGATAAACATTGGCAAGAGCGTTTCAAAGTATGTTACAAATTCTGATAATATCAAATATTACGCACAGGAACTCAAGGAAAATACATACAATCTCACTCGTATGAATCTTGTTATGAGAGGAATCAAACCGTCAAACATCACAACACGCTGTGGTGATACATTAGAGGAGGATTGGCCTTATTTTGATGACAGCAATCCGTCGGAAACTTACGAGCCTCTTTATGTAGATGCAGTCGTCTCAAATCCGCCTTATTCACAGCCTTGGGATCCGTCAGGGAAAGAGGCAGACCCTCGTTATGCAAGGTTTGGTCTAGCCCCAAAGGGTAAAGCCGATTATGCGTTCTTGCTGCACGATCTTTATCATATTCGTCCTGAGGGTATTATGACTATCGTTCTTCCGCACGGGGTGCTGTTCAGAGGCGGAGAGGAAGGCATAATCAGAAAAAATTTGATTGAGAATAATCATATTGACACTATTATCGGACTTCCGGCAAATATATTTTTTGGAACTGGAATACCGACAATTATTATGATACTGAAACAAATGCGTGATAATAACGACGTGCTTATTATAGACGCCTCCAAAGGATTTGTGAAAGACGGCAAGAACAATAAGCTTAGAGCGTCTGACATCAAACGTATTGTTGATACGGTATCTTCAAGAACAAGCGTGCCGAAGTTCTCAAAGGTCGTTTCTCGTGAGGAGATAAGACAAAATGATTACAATCTCAATATTCCAAGATATGTTGACTCTTCTGAAAGTGCGGAGACTTGGGATATTTACGCCTCTATGTTTGGCGGTATCCCTGTGAATGAAGTTGATGGTCTTGTGGAATATTGGAACGCTTTTCCGAATTTAAGAGAAGAATTGTTCAAGACGAGCGATACACCATATCTTCAGCTTGCCTGCGATGATATTAAATCAGCAATTTGCAAGAGCAACGATGTAATAAAATTTGAGCAGGCATATGAGCAGGCATTTAACGGATTTGAAGATCATCTGCGTAAAGAGCTTATTGAAAATGCTGAGACTGTTGAGGTATCAAAAGAGGAAACCGCAATAAGCGAGAATATCTTTGCACGGTTGGCAGACATTCAGTTGGTCGATAAGTATGAGGCTTATCAGCTTCTTGATGATGAATGGGGAAAGATAGCCGTAGACCTTGAAATAATCCAAACAGAGGGCTTTGAGGCAACCAGAAAGGTTGACCCGAACATTGTGATAAAGAAAAAAGACGGCAAGGAACAGGAAACGCAAGAAGGTTGGGTAGGACACATTATTCCTTTTGAACTTGTTCAGACAACACTATTGTGCGAGGAGTATAACGCTCTTAAAGCCAAGGAACGCTGCCTTGCTGAGATCCCGTCAGAGTATGAACAAATTATTGAGGATATGACGGAAGATGAAAAAGAGACCTGCAAAGAACAGCTGACTGAGGACAATAGTGCATTTATCATCAAGGAAATTTCTAAAAAGATAAAGGCTTTGAAGAGCGAACCTAAGTCAGATGAAACTCTTGCACTGATTGAAAAGCTTTCAAAGGTCGAGGCTTTTTCTAAAGAAGAAAAGGCGTTGAAATCGCAGATAAAGACCGAAACTGCGGAACTTCACGCAAAAACCAAAACCACTATCGAGGGGCTTTCTGACGAGGAGGTCAAAACACTGCTTGAGATAAAATGGATAAAGAGCCTTGTCGATAACCTTTATTCTATCCCTTCGACGATCGTTAACGGCCTTGTTTCTAAGATCACGGCTCTTGCTAAAAAATATGATACCACATATTTTGATATTGAAACTGAGATATCAGAAACGGAAAAAGAGCTGTGTTCTATGATTGACGATCTGTGCGGAAATGAATTTGATATGAAAGGTCTTGGTGAGTTCAAGAAACTGTTGGGAGGTGTGCAAAATGACTAAAGAAAAAGTCATACCTCAGATAAGATTTTCGGGTTTTACTGATACTTGGGAACAGCGTAAGCTAGGAGATATTGCTTCTGATATGGTTGCAGGAGGCGACATCGACAAAGACTTAATTCTTGCTGAAGGTCAGTACCCGGTAATCGCTAATGCCCTCACTGGCGATGGAATTGTCGGGTATTATGATAAAGAATATAGAGTTAATGCTCCGGCTGTTACGGTTACTGGTCGTGGAGATGTTGGACACGCAAAAGCAAGATTGGTTAATTTTACGCCAGTTGTAAGGCTTTTATCAGTGAAATCAGAACACGATGTTTTCTTTTTAGAGAACGTCATCAATACTTTGAAAATTGTTATTGAGTCAACTGGCGTGCCACAATTAACTGTACCGCAACTCGCAAAATATGAAGTGGCATTTCCTCGGCAACTTGATGAGGAAGAACATATCGGAGCTTTTTTCAAGCAACTCGACCACCTTATCACCCTTCATCAGCGTATGTAAATCCCAACGTAAATAAAACCAATTATTACACACCACTTCAGCGTAAGTTAAAAATAATTACAAAAAATACAAGCTATTGACAACCACATCGTTATATGTTATAATACACAAGGAAAAGTTTTAAAATATAACGATCTGCCTACCACATACATAAAAAACATAATCAACCACTTAGAGCTATAAGCTCGTACATATTATCAGGCACGATTTAAAACAACAGGATAACTATATCCTGTTGCCAAATCGTGAATCTGAAATATGTGCGAGCTTTTTTGTTTGCATAAATTACATATATAATAACGGCAACTTGAAAATAGAATAGGAGGTCTGGTAGCGTGAAAAAACTCATCACTCGATCCTGCGAAGAAATAATGACAACTGTGTACAAGCCAATAGAGTTCGTTATAGACGGCTTGATCGCACAAGGTCTGTATATCTTAGCAGGTGCACCAAAGGTCGGAAAGTCTTGGCTGGCACTGGATATGTGCCTGTCAATAGCGAAAGGAGAAAAAATTTTAGGTCTAAAAACTTCACAAGGAACTGCTCTGTATCTGTGTTTAGAGGACAGCTACGCAAGAATACAAAACAGACTCTATGAGCTGACCGATGAACCAACTGAAATGCTTTACTTCTCTGTTATGTCTGACCCGATAGGAGGCGGTCTTGAAGAACAGATCGAAGGCTTTGTGAGTGAACATCGTGATTTGAAAATCGTTTTTATCGACACGCTGCAAATGGTTCGTGGTTCAACAGATTCAGGCTATGGTTCAGATTATAAAGAGCTCTCTGTGCTGAAAGCACTTGCGGACAAGCTTGAAATCGCAATAATAGTTGTACATCACACTAGAAAATGCAAAGATATCGACCCGTTCAATATGATTTCGGGAAGTACAGGAATCAGCGGTTGTGTTGACGGAAGTTTGGTGCTTATTGAAAACAAGCGTGGCAGTCGCAATGCTAAACTATTCTGTGTCGGTCGTGACATTGAAAACGCAGAAATTAATTTGCAGTTCGATAGTGATTTGAAAAAGTGGGTCGTTACCGATGAGCCGACCGCTCCAAAAAGTAAGGACAACATTTTTCTTGCGGCATTGTATGTTTACATCAAAAAGAAAGTTGATTTTTCAGGTACGGCGTCAGAACTTATAGAGAAACTGAAAAGTGTTTCTGATGAAACATTTTATCCCAACAGAGTAACAAGAGATCTGGTTCGCAACGGTTACACGCTGAGAAAATACGGCATAGATTTTCAGTACAAGCGAACTAGAAACGGCAGGCTGATAATTCTTCATTACGACCGTGAGCGTGACAGTAGTGACAGTAAAAACACTAGCGAAGTTACTGTCAACAAGCTAACTTCAAAAGTGTGAAAAGCCTTGAAATTACTTGCTTTGCAAGGTGTGACGGTAAAAATTAAATCAATGTTTACTGTCAACCCCAATCAGCGAACGTGAGGCGATTTGTGGGCTTGAAAAATCAGTCGGGTAGATTTAGCAGAAACGAACCCAAACCCAACACAAGCGATTTGTGAGCCGTTGTGGGCGATAGAATCAACCAAAATAAATTGTCAAAGCGAATAGCCAGTTTGAGACCTTCGGCAATCTGCACAAATACCTGATACGCAGAAGTTAAAGTAAACCGAATTATTCTCTTGCAAGTTAAAGTTTCGGGGTCGCAGCCCCCGAAACACTCACAGCGGACGAGCAAAGCTCGCCGCAAAAGTGC
Source organism: Ruminococcus sp. RTP21198st1_G1_RTP21198_201120 (assembly GCF_040924265.1). Lineage (NCBI taxonomy): Bacteria > Bacillati > Bacillota > Clostridia > Eubacteriales > Oscillospiraceae > Ruminococcus > Ruminococcus sp. RTP21198st1_G1_RTP21198_201120. The sequence goes on along the minus strand of NZ_JBCOMH010000008.1, from coordinate 51 downwards.
CGAAAATACGCAGTTTCAGCAAAATGATTGTGCATAATTTTTATGGGGTCA
>NZ_JBCOMH010000007.1:0-147634 GCF_040924265.1 Ruminococcus sp. RTP21198st1_G1_RTP21198_201120 | reverse complement strand
AAAGTTTATCGTATCACCGACTACAAACACCCTTTTGACAGTTACCACGGGCAGGATGTTATTGTGTTTGAGGAGTTTAGAAACAGCCTTCCTATTGATAATATGCTTAACTACCTTGACGGTTACCCTCTTGAACTTCCTGCAAGATATATGAATAGGATAGCTTGTTTTACAAAGGTGTACATCATATCAAATTGGAACTTTGAAGAACAGTACACCGCTATCCAGCACAAGTATTATGAAACGTGGAACGCCTTTGTTAGACGTATCGACAAGATAGTTACATATAAAGACGGCATGATTTTTGAGGAAATTGACCTCAAATCATATAAATTGAAGTATAATCTTGATAAAGATGAAAACTTACAACCATAACGAAAGGACGAATGAAAATGAAAAACTATGACAATCCGAAAATGTTCCGTGATGAGGCAGACAGCCTTGAAAGGTTTGTGCTTTCCCACCAATTCCTCAAGCCGTATCTTGACAGCTATAATATTCATATGGCTAAGTATTTTCTTAGCGGTGAATATGAGTGCAGGAAAAAGGCTCTTTATTTCAAAAAGAAAATACAATCGTGCTAGTTGTACAATGTGTACAAAAAAACACCCTACAAAAATATAAACATACGAAAAATCTTGATTTGTATTGACATTACACTTGATGTGTGGTAATATCTAAACATAGCAAAGAGTACAAATAATTGTACAGTAAATGAAAGGAGTGTACGTTTATGTACATAATCAAAGGTTTTAAGAAAAACTCTGGAACGCTTAAAAACGGCAATCCGTGGGATAACTACACGCTGTTTTGCCTTAAAGAAGAAAATGGTGTAACAGGATATGCCGTGCAGGCTGTGAAAGTTCCTACAAAGATATTGCAGGACACTTTCCCCGACAGTTCCGCACTTATCGACACTGCAATCAAAGTCAACTATGAAATCAGAACTTACGGCGGACAGGATAAGGCTGTTGTTGTAGGTATTGATATACTTTAATCAATGAAAGGAGAAATATTCAATGGGTGCTTCACTTCTTACTGATGATGTCGCAATTACAAGCGGTATCAGCACAATTACATCAGTTGTAAGCCAGGTCTGGACAACAATGACAGGCAATCCGCTGGTAATGGCGTTTGTCGGTGCATCACTTCTCGGCGTTGGTATCGGTGTTGTAAGAAAGCTTACAAAGGGTAAAGCTTAATTTTCGTGTACAACCGCTTGGGGCGGAGCATCTGCTCCGCCCTCTGTTTTTTTACGAAAGGAGAAAACAATATATGAAAACTAAACTACGGCGGTTCACCGCTGTTTTGTCCTCTATGCTGTGTATGATATGCTGTGTATTGTCTGCCGTCCCTGCGTTTGCTGATGATGTTAGCGGTGGTGGTTCGTCTAGTAACGTTATTCGTGTTAAACGATTTTCACAAATGATTGACTATGCAAAAAATAACAATATTGATATTGAAAATTCTCATTATATTATGACATATTCTGAGGATAGTTCAGAGTATTATTGGTGGTATTACATTTTCTTTATTCCTGATGATATTTTGGTTAATGATACATTAATTCTTACACATGGTCGCTATTCATCATCTTTTACTAATTCTTTTATTAAGGCTCGTGTTTCTGACTATGGTAACTCTGACATAGATGATTTAGAATATCGTGCTAATGTTGATGTATCTTCTTTTTCTTTATATGTTGATGATGATGAACAATCACATTCTTATCCTAATCACATCTTTAAATCTAATATTAAAATAACTAACAACGGCGAAGATGTAACACCTTCTGACCCTAATACTGTTCCTTCTCCGTTTACTGTTACATACAGTCCAGATTTAAAACTCAATCTCAAACGTAAAACATCTGACTATGAAACAAAATCTATTGATGTTACATTAACACTTAATCAAGATTATCTTGATTGGTATATACGCCGTTATGCAGAAATGAAAATAAATGTCGAATGTGGTAAATTTGAAAATGAAAGTATTAAGACTATTCTTGATAGTGGTGATATAGCTAAAACTCTTGATTTAACAGGCTGTGGTAAATCTAAGTGTATTTATTTTATATCTCTTTCAGATCCCTCTAAACCTCTTAGAACTGTTACACAAAACAGTGTTTATACATATCTATCTCAACAACGTTATAGTATTGTTGATAGAAATAATGGAGTTATAGATGGTTCAACTAGTACGGCTGTTTATGCTAATGGTTTATATCCCTATTTTAATACAGATTTTTCATATGATATAAAAACACGTATGCAATCTGATATTGATTCTTCTAATTGCACATATGCAAAGTATCAGGAATTTGTTAAAGATTTGCCGTCATTCTCGTTTTCTATTCCTCTTAAAAATATCAATGCTGAAAAGTTTGAAGTTATATCTGTTTTAAACTCTATATTGACGTGTGAAACTGTATTTCCTACCGAAAGCGGTCAATCTGTTTTTGATGATAGTTTTAAATCAACCTATAATGTTGACAGAGGTCCTAATGGTGTTAACTTTAATAATATTGATTATATTAATGTTGATAAATGGGACACTGATGATACTGGTTATTCTGACTATTTTTCAAAGTCTGATTGTTATACTGTGTATTCCGAAAAATTCAGCTTTGACAGCTATCCTAAATATGTTCCTCTTAAAGATGGCAAGGGCAACGATATTGATATGATTAAAACCAACCCTTTTGATTATTCAATGCACCCTGTTAAACCTGGTACATATCAATCAGTAGGGCAAGACGGCACACTTTCAAAAGAACGTACTGAGGAAGAACAGAAAAAGCATGATGAAGATGTAAAAAATGCTCAAAATTTTTCTAATGTTGATTTTGGTATAGACGGCATTAAGTCTATTTTTGACGGTACTTCTGTTTTTTACTCTTTTTTAACAGCGTCTATTGCAATCCTACCAAATTATTTTCTTATAATTCTTGGTTCATTCTTCGTTTGTATGTTAGCAATTTGCGTTGTTAAATGGGTTTTAAAGTAAGGGGTGTTTGTATGGACTTCTTTGAACTTATGAAAATCATATTTGACCACCTACTTATTATTTTTACTTATCGTATTCGCCTTGGATATTTCGATTTTACAATAGGCTCTGTAATTGTTGGTCTTTTCATTATCTCTTGCTCTGTCGCTCTATTGCAGTACCTTTTCGGTGATTAATATGTTAGATTTCTCAGTATATTTGTTTTTATGTTTCATAATAATGCTTATTCTATGGCATTACAATAAGAAAGGATATTGATATGTTAGCTATACTCAAACTATTTGTGATAATACTTTGTGTTGTCCTTATATTCTCTGCCCTCTGTGGTGTGGTTGTGTTTATTTCTGACATCAAGCGGTTTAAGCTTGATACACAAATGAGCCTTCCACGCCAAAAGCTTATAGAGCGGTATGTAGACCAACAGGAACTTGAAAAGGGCGGTGATAATAATGTTGTATGATGTTCAAAATTCTTGTTACCAACTTCTTAAACTCTTAGGCTGTGATTTGTCCGCTATAGACTCTATAACAACTTGGAAACAGTTCGGTGTATTATGTATTGAATTTATATTCGCCTGCATAATGCTTTATTTGCTGTGGAAGATGTTGTATAACGCTATGATAAGATTTTTCAATCCGAGAAAGTGGTGATAATATGGTTATCTTAGATTATTTCGTTCGTCTGCCTGCCCTCACGGCTTATGTTGCCTACGATAAAGCCACCGCCCTTTATTTTAATTGGAAACAGCTTTTCCAAGGCTGGGGAATACATTTATACGTCGGCAAGTTTGGAGCTGGCAAAACCTCACTTATGGTGACAGAAGCATACAAGCTGTGCTGTAAGTATCCGCAACTCCACATCGTTACAAATATAAAGCTTTCGGGCTTTCCCGAATATACAAAGATTTATCCGCTAAACTCTCCGCAGGATATTTTAAACGCCCCGAAAAATACTTTAGTCTTGATAGACGAGATAGGAACGATTTTCAACAGCCGAGATTTTTCGGGCGGTCGCAACAGTGTTCCGAAAAGCCTTTATCAGCATTTGTGTCAATGCAGAAAGCGCCGTATGATGATACTTGCCACAGTTCAGCGGTTTAACCTCTTAGACAAGCAGATACGTGATATAACCGCTGATGTTACTGCCTGCCGAACACATTTCAGACACCCTTTTACACGGCTTATGACAGGCTATAAGTATGATATAGAGGAGTATGAAATGTATTCCGAAAATCATTCATATACGCCTGTGTGTTCGTCCACGGTCACACATCTGCAACGTAATCAGTACCGCAAGCTTTACGATACTTCGGAACTTGTAACGAATATGCTCAACAAAGATTACATATCTGATGAAGAAATATTGCGTAATCGTGATAGTGAGAGCAATAATATACCACTTGACCGCAAACAGAATAAGCGTATGCGTAAGCAAAGCAAATGGTAAAATAACACCGCTGAGGTTGCCTTTAGGCTCTCAGCGGTGTTATGTGCTATTGCATATCATCATATATATTATTTTCTTGCTCTGTTTGATACCCAGCAATTTCAGCTAATAATTTTGTTTGTTCTTCTTGTTCTATTTCCATATTGTGTAGATGTTTTTCAATACTGTCTACATTCCAAGCTATTTGAAAAAATCTAATTAATATCATTATGTTTATAATAATTACTATGATTACCGCTGTTATTTTAAGTATTCCAATCATGCCTAATGTTTCTAACATTTTATTTGTCCTCTTTCATTTTATTTTCGATTAATTCAACAATTAAAGCATTAAGACTTTTGCCCTGACTTTCTGCATAGTCCTTATATAATGCTCTCTTTCCTTTAGGAACTCGTACTTTTATTTCATCAAGTTTTGCGTGGTATTTGGCTACAGCTTTCTTTTCTGCATCTGTCAACATATTTTCACCCCTGTTTTATTATACTATATTCTTTTGTATGTGTCACCATATAATTTAAACAAATATGTTCCCATATATTTATGCACATTGCCTATTGTAATGTGTGCCCATATATGCTATAATATATACAGACAAAGGGAAAGCGGATAATCCACAAACCGCAGAAAGGGTGTTTAAAATGACTATTTCAAACTATTATGTTCGTGAGTATCTTCACCTTTATCGTGAATATCGTAAAGTAATTAATATATTTGATGCTTTTCTTTTGTATGGGAAAATAGAATACACTCTCGGTGAGTTGCGGAGAGATTTTTCTCTTGACTATCAATTTCACTGTGCCCTTTATGATAGGCTCTTTGAGCTTTCTTGCCGTACTTGTGAAAAGTTCGGTGAACTTAATTATCAAAATAATTTCTGATTTTTCTCTAAACTGAAAGGAGATTTTTTATGAAAAATAAATTTTACACGGAGCAGAAGCACAGAGAAACTATGAATTCCGTTGATATGCTCAAAGGTTCTATAAATCGTATGTGTGTTACTGATGATATGAATGAACTACGGCATTGTCTGATGTGTTCAATGTGTATGTTGTCTGAATTATATGTTGTTGAGCGTGAAAAACTCAAAGAGCGTATTTCTCAGAATGATTTCTGATTTTTCTATCCGTGTAATCTATCATGCGAACGGCTGGGGGTGAATTGCTGAGTGTTGGAATTGTTGGAAGTGTTGGAATGTTGGAAACCAACAGTTTACAGAGTTTTCAACATTTCAATGCTTTCAATGATTTCAATGCTCTGCAAGAGGGGAACGCCGTTCAAGATACCCCCTCTTTACCTATGGTTATGACGAAAGGACTATTGAAAATGAAAACTTCTAATCAGCTTGCAAAGTATCGTGAAAGCCTTGTAAAATATGCTCTTAAGTACGGAGTTACAAAAACCGCTATCAAGTACAATACAAATAGACAATATGTCTATCGTTGGAAAAACCGCTATAACGGCACTACAAAGAGCCTGCTTAATCGTTCACACCGCCCTAACTCTTTTCCTACTGCTCATACAGAAAGTGAAATAAACCTCATTAAGAGTTATTACCGCAAAAATAAGCACACTGGGCTTGTAATGCTCTATGTTAAGCTTGTACAAGCAAGCTACAAGCGTTCTATCACAAGCCTTTACAGACAGCTTAGAAAGCTTAACGCTATCACTGTTAAGCTACCAAACCCGAAGATAAAGCCAAAGAAATACGAAACAATGTTTTATTGCGGTCAGCGTGTTCAAATTGATGTTAAAGTTGTTCCTACTTCTTGCATTATCGGTAGTGAAAAATACTATCAGTACACCGCAATAGACGAGTACAGCCGTAAACGCTTTCTAATGGCGTTCAAAGAGCAAAGCACATATAGTACATATCAATTTGTTAATGCCTTGCAAAACGCTTGGAAATTTAAAATAGAGTGCATACAGACCGACAACGGCTCAGAGTTTACAAACCGCTTTACCACAAATAAAGATAAGCCCTCGTTGCTTGACCTTTGGTGTGAGCAACATAACTGTATACATAAGCTTATAAAGCCTATGACGCCACGTCATAATGGCAAGGTTGAACGCTCTCACCGCAAGGATAACGAATATTTTTATGCAACACACAAATTCTATGATTTTGAGGACTTCAAGCGACAGCTTAAACGTTGGAACTATCAGTATAATAATATTCCAACTCGTTCTTTAGATTGGAAAACTCCACAAAGTGTATATAATGACTATGTTAAATTTGGTGAAGTATACGAATTTAAATATAATAAATAAAAAAATGTGTAACACATCATTGACAAACCTACATTTTCACAACTTTTTTACTCTATTCCCTCATCATCATCGTCATCTGCCTGAACACTTGGGTCGTAATCATCATATGTGTCCATAAAATTGTACTTCTTGCCCTTGTATTCGTATTGTATCACAGTGCGCAGATTGACGTTGTAAACGCTCTTGAAGATATTGTTTTCGATGTTGGGATTGGTGGCACGAAACTTTGCTATAAGCTCCTTCATTTCCTGCCGCTTTGATACCTCACCCTTTTTCTCTGACCCCTCGTAGCTCTCAGTGAAACGGCAGGCACAGCGGATAAAATGCAGATCGTTCTGCTCCACCCAGCGGATAATGTCCGCCTCTTTCACCATGTAAAGGGGTCTGATAAGCTCCATGCCTGCGTAGTTCCTTGAGTGTAGCTTCGGCATCATAGTCTGGATCTGTCCTCCGTATACCATGCTCATGAGTATGGTTTCTATAACATCATCAAAATGATGTCCCAAAGCTATCTTGTTGCACCCAAGATCCTGCGCAAATTTGTAAAGCCAGCCACGTCTCATTCTTGCACAAAGATAGCATGGGTTGCGTTTTGTGTTGTATGCAATGTCAAAAACTTTCGTCTCAAACATCTTTATGGGTATGCCCATAAGCTTTGCATTGTAGATTATTCTCTGTCTGTTTGCGTCGCTGTAACCGGGGTTCATTACAATAAACTCCAGCCCTATGTCCATTCCCTGATATTTCTGCAAATGCTGCATACACTTAGCAAGAAGCATTGAGTCCTTGCCACCTGATATGCACACCGCTATTTTGTCCCCCGGCTTTATCATATCGTAACGCTCATATCCCATTACGAATTTATTCCATATATCTCTGCGAAAATCAGTAACGATGCTCCGCTCTATCTTCTGCTGTGGCGTCAATATTCTTGACATCTCAAACTCTCCTTAAAATAATCAAATTACTAATTAAATTCTACTATTTTTATGGGAATTTGTCAACCATATTCGTGTTGACATTGTATTGTCATATTGTTATAATATAATAAAGTATTAAAGCCGGAGGATATCATGAGCGAAAATATAGAGCGTGAGATAAAAATTTCTCTCACAAAAGAACAATATAATACCGCCGAAAAGCTTTTTCAGTGGGGCAAAATAATAGAGCAGACCAATTTTTATTATATTCCACAGCAGGATACGGGCATGACAAGTATCCGTGTCAGGCAGATAGGCGAAAAATATTTTTTGCAGCTTAAAGCACCTATATCTGAAAACGGTGCGCTTCATGTGAAAAAAGAGTATGAACAACAGCTTGACAGCCTGCCTAAAAAGCTCACCGCACAGGAGCTTTCAAAGCTTGTGGGGAGAGATTTCCCTGCCGCTGACCTTACAGGCTCTTTGCATACTCAGCGCAAGCTCTGCACCGATTTCGACCATGTTGAGATATGCCTTGACAAAAGCGAATATCTCGGCTTGACAGACTATGAGCTGGAGCTTGAATACACCGCAGACTATCCCGAAAAGCCTTTGGAGATACTGAAAAATGCAGGTATCACACAGGGAGAAGCGGTAATAGGCAAGTATGCAAGATTTATGGAAAGAGCGAAAAAGCTTGGTAAGTGCTGATTTTCGCCTATCTGCGGTCATTTTCTATGAAAAAGCACCCACAGCCTGCAAAGGTTTGGGCAATAATGATAATTGACAGTGACGTTATAATATGTTATTATATTAAAGTGTTAAAACGTATGAAATGGTATTTTGACGATACCCGAAAGGAAGTTAATAATGAAAAGATCTATTTTTAAGACTATCGCATCACTTTCTGCTGCTGCCATGATGCTTTTGGCTGTAGGCTGCGGAAGCACATCTGATTCTTCATCAGCAGCAGGCACAAACAGCACAGCCGCTGCAACAGGCGAGGATAACTCACTTCAGAAAGTTCTTGATTCAGGCAAGCTTGTGCTTGGTCTTGACCCAACATTCAAGCCAATGGGCTACACAGACGAGAACGACAACATCGTAGGCTTTGATATCGACGTTGCAAAGGAAGTTTGCTCAAGACTTGGTGTAGAGCTTGAAACTTACTCTGTAAACTGGGATACAAAGGAGCAGGATCTTAATGCAGGCACAATAGATTGTATCTGGAACGGCCTTTCTGTCAGCGATGAGAGAAAGAAAGTAATGCTCATGAGCGAGCCTTACATGAAGAATGAAATGGTGTTCGTTGTAAACGGCTCAAGCGACGTTGCTTCACAGGCTGATCTTGCAGGCAAGAACATTGCCGTGCAGAACGGCTCAACAGCACAGGAAACACTTCTTGCATCTGACGTTGTAGCAAATGGTGCGACAACAACGGAGCTTGCAACAAATGTTGAAGCCCTCCAGCAGTTGGAGCTTAACATGGTAGACGCAGCGTTCCTTGACTCAGTAGTTGCAAACTACGAGATATCCACATCAGGCAAGGATTACAAGGTGCTTCCTGACGGCCTTGACCCAGAGGAGTACGCTATCGGCTTCAGACTTGGTGATCAGGCACTTTGCGACAAGATCGAGGAGATCCTTCACGAAATGAAGCAGGACGGCAAGCTCGCTGAGATATCAACAACTTGGTTCGGAAGCGACATCACGACCATAGAATAATCACAAAAACATTCAATCGGACAGTCTTCGGGCTGTCCGATTTTTTTGCTTTATTAAGTTTTTTTGTGTGTCATATCTTTAGAAAATAAAAAGTCTCGCAAACAACGTGTTTACGAGACTTTTTGGCGGAGAAGGAGGGATTCGAACCCTCGATGAGCTATTAACCCATACACGAGTTCCAGTCGTGCGCCATAAACCGGGCTAGGCGACTTCTCCAGTTTATCATTTTTTATATGTGTCACACTATCTAAGCGACTTTAATATTATACCATATGATCTTTTACTTGTCAAGACATTTTTGAAACTTTTTTTGTTCTTTTCTTATTCAGAAGTTCTGTGTAAAAAAAGTTTTCTCTGCGATGCTTTATTAACAATATTCTGAAAAGTTTTCATTTTATTTTCTATATGAACATGTTACCGAAAATTTTCGCAATCTCGAAAACGATTAAGCAAATCATTTGGTTGATTTATAACAAATTTAATCAAATATATGTATTGGTAATATTGAAAATATCTTAATAATTTTACCACAAAAATAAAAAAGTCTTTAAAAAGTTTACGAAAATTCACAAAATGCCTTTGACAACTCGAGGCAAATGTGGTATAATGTTTGAATAACTGTAGGGCGAAGTGCGTCTAAATGCGACATTATAGAGAAGGTGAGACATTTTGGGAAGAAAACGCATTGGAGTGATATTGTCTGAGGCAGAAAGCTATTATCAGGAAAGATTGCTGAGAGGCGTAATGACAAAGGCTTTTCAGCTTGACTATGATGTGCTTATCTTCACAAGCTTTGTCAAAGAGTCATTCTTAAAAGCAGTTTCTGTTGGAGAAATGCAGATATATGACGTTATAAATTATGATAAGCTCGATGGCGTTATCGTTTTGGCAGATACATTAAAAATGCCTGGGCTTTTTGACAAAATATGCAGGGATATAGATGAGAAATGTCATGTTCCTGTGGTTTTTATAGATGGAAGCTATAAGGACTATGAAAGTATTTATACCCGTGACGAAAAACCCTTTATGCAATTGACAGAACATCTTATCGAGGTCCATGGATGCAGGAAGATACTTTTTTTGAGCGGTCCGCTGGAGACTGCCACCACTCGTGAACGGCTTGCGGGATATAAGCGTGCCCTTGAAAAGCATGGCATAGAGTATGATCCGGACTTTGTCTGCTTTGACGGAGGCTTCTGGTATGATAAAGCGGCAGAGGTGGCAAATAATATCATCTATGGCAGACGTAAAAAGCCTGACGCTATCGTTTGCTGTGGAGATTATATGGCTATAGGCGTTGTACATGAATATCAGAAAAACGGTTTGAGCGTGCCTGAGGATATGATAGTTGCAGGTTATGACGCAATAGACGAGGCTATCCATTGCGTGCCAGCTATAACCTCGTGCTCACCGCCGATCTTTGAAACTGGCGTGAACGCAGTAATGACCATTGAGGCAAGGATCAAAGGCGTTGAACCGCAGGGCCTTATGGAGGACGGCGGCAAGGTGGAGATAGGTGCTTCCTGCGGCTGTCATGAGGATTACAGCTATACAAAGCGTGATCTTTTATCGTCTCAGAACAAGATGAATTATCATGACTTTTTGGACAGCAGTATGACCGATATAATGGCTTGCTCTAAAGATCCCGATGATCTGATGGCTAGGATACAATATTTTCTCTATCTTATCATTGGTCAGAAGATGTATTATCTCTGCCTTAATGAGGATTGCCTTGGAGAGCATGAGATAGTAGGTGAGATCTCCACTGTTCCAAAGGAATATACAGAAAATATGGTGCTTTATATAAGAAGCGTTTACGGCAAAAACAGAACTCTTCATGATCCTTTTGAACTCAAAGAGATATTTCCTGATCTGGATGAAGAACGAGAAAGCCCTTGTGCATTCTTTATCACTCCGGTACATTTTATAGATCGGTGCTATGGCTATGCTGTATTGTCTTACGGTGACGAAATAAAATCGATAGATATCACTTATCGTAATTGGACAAATCATGTAAGCAATGCTCTGGAATCAATGCGGATACGAAACTCCATAGCTAATCTTGCAGTCCGTGACGCTATGACAGGTGTTTATTCGAGAATAGGTATTGAGAAAAATATCCAGTTTGTTATTGACAGAATGTCAGATCCGAAAAATAAGGCTTTTATCGCTGTCTGCGATCTGGACTGCCTTAAAAAGATAAATGATAATTTTGGCCATAACTGCGGTGATATTGCAATAAAAGCGATCGCAGACGCAGTTTTGGCATCGACAAAAAATAACGAGATATGTGCAAGGGTAGGCGGCGATGAGTTTGTGGTGATAGGCTGTAACGACTATAACGACAACTATCCTGAACGATTTTCTGCAAGGGTCAACGACCGTCTTAGAGTATATAACAAGTTTGCAGGTAACGAGTTTGAGGTCAGCGTTAGTATAGGCGGTATTTGTAAACATATAACAGATGTCCACGAGCTTGAAGATATGTTTACACAGGCGGATAAGATAATGTACGCAAGTAAATTGGAAAGACATAAAAACAGGAAATAGCAATAGATAAAATATCAGTGCATTACAACGGACGGTCAGTGATCGTCCGTTTTTGCGTGTGAGAGACACATATCCACTTGACTTATAGGCTCAAATGTAGTATAATGTAAAAGTTAAGGCGGTTTTCTGCCTGTTAGTAAGACGATTTTTTTCGGAAAGGAAATGGATAATAAAATGGCTAAAGCTAAAAAAATAACGGCTGCTCTTACTGCCGCATTGCTTTGTACTGCGAGCCTTACCTCTTGCTCGGACACAAGCTATGTGATGACAGTAGGTGACAGCAAGATAAACGCAGGTATCTACATTTATAATGAGCTTACAGAAATGTCATATCAAATGACGATGATGTATTATCAGAAGGGCATCAAAAAGGACTATTTCGATCAGAAGGTAGACGGAAAGGCATTTGACGAGTATCTTTCAGATTATGCACTTACTGCCACAAAGGAGTACGCTGCTGTAGTTGACAAGTTCAACGAGCTTGGACTTACTCTTTCAGATGAGGATATAAAGTCCATTAATGAAAGCATAAGCAGCACATGGGATTCTCAGGGCGAGTTTTACGAGTCAGAGGGTATCTCAAAGGAATCTGTAAAGCTTGCACTCAAAGGCTCAAAAATGAGGGAAGAGCTTTTTGATCACTACTATGCAGAGGGCGGCGAGGAAGCCGTTTCAGACGATGAAATGGTGAAGTATCTTGATGATAACTACCTGAGATATAAATCCATTTCCTTTGCAAAAACTAAAGCATCAACTGATTCTTCATCGTCAGCCACCGATTCTTCTACAGACTCAGCAGCTGCTGCAAATGAGGAAGCCAAGGCAAAAAGAGATGAGTTCCTTGAAAAGGCTCAGGGAGTTTCGTTTGACGATTTCGACAGCATTATAGACGAGTACAACGACTATGTTGCTTCAAAGAAGGCCGCAGATTCAAGCTCCGCCACTGACAGCGATTCATCAGCCGCAGACAGTTCAACAGCGTCAGACGACACATCTTCCGTATCAGACATCGACACAAGTTCTACAGCTTCCGACGATACATCTTCTGTATCTGACAGCACAGCAGAATCAAGCACAGCAGCGTCAGACACAGATTCTTCCACAGACAGTTCTTCTTCTGCACCTGACCCGTATGCAAATGAAAAGATGATGAATTACGGCACAATGGACGATTCTCAGAAGGACACCACAAACGGCAAGATACTCAAAGAAGTAAGCGGTATGAGCACAGACGTTGCAACAGCTTATGAGGACGATAACGCATATTACATTCTTATCAAGGGCGATATTAAGGACAGAGATACAGAATATGCCAAGGACAATCATGAAGATCTTCTAAAAGAAATGAAGAGCGATGAATTTCAGAAGAAATTAACAAGCTGGGTAGAAAAGCTTGACATCAAGGTGAACAACAAGGCCATAAAGCGTTACACACCGAAAGTGGTCTACGATAAGCAGACAGAGTATTACAGCAAGAACAATAATTCATAGCAGATAAAATTACCGCCGCAACCGAGTTTGGTTGCGGCGGTTTTGTCATGTTGACAAATCCTTTGGTTTCCTCCTTGCTGAATTGCAGCACATAAGGAGAAAATCCCCAAATGTGAACACATTCACATTTTATCAACAGAAGCCCCTTTTGCGCATTATTTTTTTTGCGAGCACAATGCCCAACATATTATGGCTTTATAAAGCAAAGAGCTGCGCTTCTTTAATGAAACGCAGCTCTTATGCTTATTTTTTTATTATAAAGACGAAATGCACTGTGAATATGCCACAATATTTAGTCAACAACACATTCCACAACAGCACAAGGCGGAATATTCAGCTTTAACACATTGTCCTTGATGACTGCCGTATGCTCGGTAATGCTCACTCTGTCGGGACAGTCGAAGTCGTTATAGCTGTGTGCCTCATTTGTAAGTATCCTGCAAGAAACTGATGATGCTTTAAAACCGAAAATGCTGCATTCAACAGCAGCCTCTTCCGTAAGCGAACAGTTTGCGACGGTAACGGTCATACTCTTTTCGTTCACCGATGCGGAAACCGAGATCATCGGAGCATTTTTACCTTCCGACATATTTTCGTTCTGCGTATAGAAGTAAACTGCCTCGTTGTTTTGGTGTGTTTTAAAAAGGTCGAAAACGTGATATGTAGGCGTTTTTATCATCTTATCGCCCTCTGTAAGAATGACAGATTGGAGAACATTCACCGCCTGCGCAAGGTTTGCCATTACAACACGGTCGCTGTGTCTGTTAAAAACATTCAGCTCTATTGCAGCAACGATAGCATCACGCATTGTATTCTGCTGATATAAAAATCCCGGGTTCGTACCCTCTTCTACCTTATGCCAACAGCCCCACTCTCCTATTACAAGTCCTATTTTCTTTTCGGGATCATAGCGGTTCATTATCTCCGAATGTCTTGTGATAAGCTCATCGGAAAAGTTCGCTGCAGCTATAGTTTTATAATAAAGCTCATCGTCAAAATCGGTGGCAGACTCCATTTCGGGCCATACCGGCATCGTATAATAATGCAGGTCGATAGCATCAACATTATTGCTGTCAAGATTTTTCATCATGACTTCTGTCCAGTTATAGTCGGCAGAGCTTGAACCGCAGGCTATTCTGTAAAGTCTGTTTCCCGAATAATTGTGGCAGAATGTCTGATACCTTTTATAAACGTCGGCGTAATATTCGGGACGCATATTTCCTCCGCAGCCCCAGTTTTCATTGCCGATACCGAGGTATTCGAGTTTCCACGGCTCGGCTCTGCCGTTCTTCTTTCTCTGCTCTGTGAGAGGTGATTCCGCATCTGAGGTCATATATTCTATCCATTCGGATAATTCACGAACACTGCCGCTGCCAACATTGCCGTTTATATAAGGCTTGCAGCCAACAAGCTCACAGAAGCGCATAAATTCGTGCGTGCCAAAAGAATTATCCTCCGTAACTCCGCCCCAGTTCGTGTTCACGATCTTTCGGCGCAGAGATTTTTCGCCGATACCGTCCTGCCAGTGATATTCTTCTGCAAAGCAGCCGCCGGGCCAGCGGAAAACGGGAGCTTTTATATTTCTGAGCGCCTCGATGATATCATTCCTTATTCCGTCTGTATTCGGAATAGGTGAATTTTCACCCACATATATACCATTGTAGATACATCTTCCGAGATGCTCGGAAAAATGTCCGTATATCTCTGGAGCGATATGTCCGAGCCTGTCGTCTGCATTTATTACCATTGATATTTTTTTCATGTTATACCTCCGCCGCATACTGAATTATTATATTATTAGTTTAAGTCATTGACTTTGGTATTGCAATGACTTATAATATTAAATATTATTATACTAAGTCAAGGAATCCTCATATTTCAATTACAGATGATTCTATGGACAGCAAAAGCTGTGCATACAAGCTGAACGATATTTTTATCAGCCGTTTTAAGCTTGTCCTTGAAATTATCAATGCCAATGATTTTTTTGACCAGAAAGACCGAAAGTGAGCTGTTTGAACTTTACAATAAGATGCTCGATCCTGATGTTTATCACTACATGACAGGCACAAAGGGCGGTTTTGTTATATCCGAAATTCACTTATGATACCTAGTATTAGCACTTATCTGAAACGCCCTGTAAACCTGCTCCAAAAGCATTATCCTTGCAAGCTGGTGTGGGAACGTCATCTCCGACATTGATAAGCGCAGGTCAGCTTTCGCCTTTATCTCAGGGGCAATGCCGAATGAAGAGCCTATTATGAAATTCACTGTGCTGAATCCGTTCAGACCACATTCGCTGAGCTTTTTGGACAGCTTTTCGCTTGAAAGCTGCTTGCCCTCAATGCACATTGCAATATTGTATGCACCCTTGATGTCAGTGTAGCTTTTCATGGCTTTCGCCTCGTTTTCAAGCGCCGCCGCTATCTCCTTTTCGGAGGGGTTGTCAGATAACCTCGACTCGTTCAGCTCAACTATTTCAAGCTTGCAGAACGCCCCCAGCCGCTTTGAGTATTCCGCCGCAGCGTCACGCCAGTATTTTTCTTTCAGCTTTCCAACTGTAATAAGATTTATCCTTATCAAAATGCCACCGCCATTCCGCTGCCCTCAGGCTTCGCTATATGTAAAATATAGTCGCTGTTGCGTTCGTAATCCCCAAGCGCTCCCACAGCCGAGTTTTCAGCCTGAAAAGGCGTGTTGTTTTCCTGACTTAAATGCCCTAAAATAAATTTATATGTACCTGCTGTCATAAGCTTTTTTAGCTGTTCTCCGCAGGCAGAGTTTGAAAGGTGTCCGTGGTCTGAAGCGATGCGCCTTTTCAGCTCGTATGGATAAGGTCCATTTTTCAACATTGACTCATCATAATTTGACTCCAGCAAAACAAGGTCAGAACCGCTCAGGTGCATATCCACCTCATTTGTAACAGTGCCAAGGTCGGTGCATACGCACACCTGCTTGCCGTCAGGGGTCTTTATCTGATATC
Organism: Ruminococcus sp. RTP21198st1_G1_RTP21198_201120; assembly: GCF_040924265.1. Lineage (NCBI taxonomy): Bacteria > Bacillati > Bacillota > Clostridia > Eubacteriales > Oscillospiraceae > Ruminococcus > Ruminococcus sp. RTP21198st1_G1_RTP21198_201120. The sequence continues at coordinate 131,241 of NZ_JBCOMH010000007.1, read as the reverse complement.
CACAGCTTGCAGGGGTATCATGAAATGTGGCAAAACCTTTTACGGCATAATCTCCTATGCAGACTTCATTGCCGTCCACCTCGTTGACATCACAGGCTGGGTCTATTTTGCCGTCAGATACAAGTATCTCAAGATTGGTCTTTTGGGCAAATACAGGGATATGATATTTCTTCGTGAGAACTTTAAGCCCAGAAACATGGTCTGAATGTGTGTGTGTGATAAAAATTCCCTGTATCACAGCAGGGTCGATCTCGTTAGCTTTCAAAGCCTCACAAAGACGTTTGCAGGATACTCCTGCGTCAACAAGTATCCCGCCGTCACTGTTGCCGATAAAAGAGCTGTTGCCCTTGCTTGATGAAAAAAGTGGATATATCCTTGCCATAACTAATTCCTTTCAAAAGTTTTCAGAAGATACTCTGCAACGCCGTTCTCCTCATTTGTGCCTGTCACCTGGTCGCAGCCTTCAAGCACCTCTTTGCATGCGTTTTTTACCGCCACTCTTTTATCAGCCGCCTTGAACATAGGCAGATCGTTGGTGTTGTCGCCAAAAGCCGTGACAAAGTCAAAGCCGTAATTCTCACGAAGATACCTCACGCCTCGCTCCTTAGAAGCCGCCGAAGAGAACACTTCAAGATACCAAAGCTTGGGGTCATAAACATCATAATAGTATGTGATGTTCAGCTTTTCATTTTCTTTAAGAGCGTCATACAGCGGTACAAGTTTTTCTTTTTCTGCAATAAATGTGAAGTATATCACATTGTCGATGTACTGAGAAAGGTCACTGACCTGCGTGAAAGACTTATAATATTTCTCTCTGCGTTCGTTGTAAAAGCTCTTCATTGCAGGAGAAATAAGCCTCTCATATCTTGTGGAAAGCTGGTTATCTGAAACCGAGTACATAAAAGGCTCTAAACCAAGCCCTTTTGAAAGACCTATGATAAGACCGCAAAGCTCCCTGGAAAGGCTGTTTATCTTGACGTATTTTTTCTCCGCCATATCATAAATAAGCACGCCGTTCATAAGTATCACGGGAAGCTTCAGGTCAAGCCCCGAAAGTATTTTTCCTGCGGAAGCAAGCGTCCTTGCAGTGGCGGCAGTGAAGTTAAGCCCCTTTGCCATGAGCCTGTTCAAAGTGTCTCTTGTGAACTCCGTCACCTCTGCATTGCCGTTAAGCAGCGTTCCGTCAAGGTCGGAAATAAAAAGCTCCATATCATGTCCTCTCAAATGCTGTAAAAAACGGCGGCAAATAATATGCCGCCGCAGTGTTATCAATATTTATCAGCCGCTAAGCTCCATTTCGTTAGCGTCAGGCTTGTAAACACGCTGAATGTCAGCTCCAAGCCCTCTGAGCTTCTCATCTATCTTTTCATATCCTCTTTCGATGTAGAAAATATTGTCTATCTCAGTTGTTCCCTCAGCCGCAAGACCGGCAATGACCATGGCAGCGCCTGCTCTCAGGTCAGTCGCTACAACAGGAGCGCCTTTGAGCTTGCCAACGCCCTGTATAACAGCCACCTTGCCGTCAACAGAAATGTCAGCGCCCATTCTTCTAAGCTCAGCCACATATCTGAATCTGTTGTCAAAAATATCGTCTGTAACGATGCTCGTACCCTCTGCAAGCGTCAGCAGTGTTGAGAACTGCGGCTGCATATCAGTAGGGAAGCCAGGGTGCGGCATAGTTTTTATAGAAGTTTTCATGAGCGGACCGTCCACCCATACATGAACGCTCTCGTCGCTTTCCTCAACGTTTACGCCTACCTTGCGGAGCTTTGCCGTGATAGACTCAAGGTGTTTAGGGATAACATTTGCGATAACAACGTCGCCCTTTGTGGCAGCCGCCGCTACCATATAAGTGCCTGCCTCTATCTGGTCAGGGATAGTTGCATAGGTGACGCCTTTGAGGTAATCAACGCCTCTTATCTTGATAACGTCTGTACCTGCGCCTCTGATATCAGCACCCATTGAGTTAAGGAAGTTTGCAAGGTCAACGATGTGAGGCTCTTTCGCTGCATTTTCGATTATAGTAAGCCCCTTTGCCTTTACAGCGGCAAATATTGCATTCATAGTTGCGCCAACTGTAACAAAGTCAAAGTATATCTGATTGCCCACAAGCTCGTCTGCTGTGACATGATTAGCTCCGTTCACTATCTCGTCAGACGCACCAAGCGCCTTGAAAGCTTTCAAATGCTGATCTATAGGTCTGTCGCCAAGGTCACAGCCGCCCGGCATCGGAACAAAAGCCTCGTGAAATCTTCCAAGCAGCGTGCCAAGAAAATAGCATGACGCTCTCATGGTTCTTGCAAGCTCATATGGCACTTCAGGCTTTTCAATGCCCTTTGTGTCAAAATATATAGTATTTTTATCTAAAAGTCTGACCTCTGCGCCCATTTCACGCAGAATCTTCATGCACTTAGTTATATCGCTTATCTCAGGCACGTTCTCAAGAACGCACGGCTCGTCGCACAGGATAGTTGCCGCAACCAATGCAACAGCAGCGTTTTTTGCACCGCTTATCTGCACAGTACCATGCAACGGCTTACCTCCATGTATAACAAACTTCTCCAAGTTTACACACTCCTTAACGAGATTGTCGGCTTATCTCTCTGCCGACGCTCAGATTATTATACCACAGCCACAGGCAAAATAAAAGCAAAAAGCAAGAATTTCAACGATTTGGTTAAAATCATTTAACATACACCCAAGCAATCGTTAAATCTGCCCATATAATGCAGGCTATGGCGGTCTATAAAAAAGAACAAATGTTCACATACTCTTAACAATAGAATACTCAACTCTTATATTTTAACACACCCCATTCAAAAAATCAATAGTGAATAAGGATATTTTGATAAATTTTCGACAATTTTTTCGGCTTTTTCGGTGAAAATTACAGCAATGTTACAACTGTACGAAATCTTGTACCTTATTGTAACCTTGCTGTAATATTTAAGTACAAAAAATCAGACACTTGCCGTTTGTCTTGACGAAAAAGAACGGCTGTGGTATACTCATAACAACAGATATACTGTAAAAAGGGGAGTGCGGCAGTGGTAAAAAGAAAGAATCTCATATGGGCGGCAGTTTTTGCGGCTGTTATCGCTGCGTGCCTGATATTTATTTTCCTCACAGGTGGAAAGAGCGGAGAAAATTCTGCCGAGATATATGAAAACGGCAAGCTAATAAAGACAGTTTCTGACCTTTCCCCCGATAAGGAGTATTCCTTTGAGATAAAAACAGAAAACGGCAATAATACCATAACCGTTGGCGAGGGAAGCATTTGGGTGTCTGTCGCAGATTGCTCGAACCAGACCTGTGTTCATGCAGGAAAGATATCCCACGCAGGACAGACCGTCATTTGTGCACCGCACAAGCTTGTGATAAAAATAGTCGGTGAGACCTCTGCTGACGCTGTGATATAGGGGTGGAAGCATGAAGATATCAGTACAAAAAATCACCCTTATAGGAATTTTTACCGCCTTGTCACTTATCATTTTCATGGTTGAAGCACAGTTTCCTGTTATGCCCATAGGCGGCATGAAGCTTGGGCTTGCCAATATCGTCACAATGGCAGCAATGCTTTTTATCGGCAGAAAAGAGGCAGGCTTGGTGCTGCTTTTGAGGATAATCCTTGCGGCAGGACTTTACGGAACTGTGGTGAGCTTTGCGTTCTCACTCACAGGCGGAATTTTAGCGTATCTCGCCATGTGCATTGCGGTTTCGAGAGTTGGTGAAAACCAGCTTTGGGTGACATCAGCTTTTGGTGGCTTTTTCCATAACATAGGTCAGCTTTGTGCGGCGGCAGTGATATCAGGCACATGGGCGGTGTTCAGCCTTTTGCCTTATCTCATAATAAGCGGCATTCTCACAGGCACGCTCAATGGTCTTATCCTCCAAAGATTGTGGAAGTCGCCGCTTAGAAAATACAGCATAAAAAGATAACAGTGGCGTCAGGGGCATACCTGATGACCGCTGTTTTGTTCTATAGTCAGTTTAGCCAAAAACAGACTTTTCACAAAGTGGCATTTCTACATTTTCGCCTTGTGAGAAATAGGTGAAAACTCAGCGTTTTGCTTGCATTTGACCGAAAAATATGGTATAATTAGTTGTTATAATAGGGTCATTATAGGATAGCGTTGAAATTGAACGGAGGAGTGGATTTGAGAATACTTGGTATCGACCCGGGCTACGCCATTGTGGGATTCGGAGTGCTTGAATACAACAGCGGAAAATTCACTGTTGTTGACTACGGTGCAATAACCACTTCTTCAGATATGGATTTCAACAGACGGCTGAAAGTCATCTATGATGATATGACCGAGATAATAACCACCTATAAGCCTGACGAAATGGGAATAGAAAAGCTTTTTTTCAATACCAATGAAAAGACCGCCATTGACGTTGCACAGGCAAGGGGAGTGACACTGCTTCCTGCCATAATAAGAAATATTCCAATCTATGAATATACGCCTTTGCAGGTGAAATGCTCCATAGTCGGCTATGGACGTGCCGAGAAAAAGCAGGTGCAGGAAATGACAAAGACCATGCTTCATCTTAAAGCTATCCCAAAGCCTGATGATACAGCGGACGCAGTGGCTATCGCTATAACTCACGGGCTTTCGGTGAACACAAGGCGTGTTATGAAAAATTTTGAGGAGAAATAATATGATATATTCACTTAGCGGAAAGCTCGTTCATACCGAGAGCGACCTTGCCGTAATAGAATGTGCAGGCGTGGGCTATGCCTGCAAAACAACATTTTCTACCTTGCAGCAGATTGCAGGCAAAAGCGAAGTCAAGCTTTACACTCACCTCTCCGTAAGGGAGGACGCCGTTGAGCTTTTCGGCTTTGCAACTAAGGAGGAGCTTAAAAGCTTCCGTATGCTCATATCTGTCAGCGGAGTAGGTCCGAAGGCAGGTCTTGCCATACTTTCAGCCTGCTCTCCGTCACAGTTTGCGCTTGCGGTTGCAACGGGGGATTCAAAGGCTTTCACAAAGATAAAGGGTATCGGTACAAAGATAGCACAAAGGATAGTCCTCGAGCTTAAGGATAAGGTGGCAAAAGAGAATACCATATCCGTCAGAGGAAATGCGGCTCAGGGCTTTGCGGCTGTTCCAAGCGGAGCTGTGGAAGAAGCTGTCACAGCCCTTGTGGTGCTTGGATATACCGAGGGCGAAGCAATGTCAGTGATATCAAAGCTTGACCCGAATTTGAGCGTTGAAGAGCTTATAAAGAAAGCCCTTATCGGACTTGCGAAATTTTGAGAGGAGAACTCCATAAATGATCGAAAAAGGAGATTTTGATATAGACAGGATAGTCACCCCGAAAGAAACTCAGGCGGAAACAACTGACGATTTTGAGGTGAGCCTTAGACCTAAAACACTTGACGAGTATATCGGTCAGGAAAAGGTCAAGGAGAACCTGAAAATATATATACAAGCGGCAAAAAACAGGGGCGACAGCCTTGACCATGTTCTGCTTTACGGCCCGCCTGGTCTGGGCAAGACCACACTTTCTGCCATAATTGCCCATGAAATGGGAGTGAACATCAGGATAACATCAGGACCTGCCATTGAAAAGCCGGGCGACCTTGCGGCACTTCTCACAAACCTTGAAAAAGGCGACGTGCTTTTTATCGACGAGATACACCGCCTTTCAAGACAGGTGGAGGAAGTTCTTTATCCTGCCCTTGAAGATTATGCCTTGGATATAATCATGGGCAAAGGCCCTGCGGCAAGGTCTATAAGGATCGAGCTTAACAAGTTCACTCTTATAGGCGCTACCACAAGAGCAGGCTCGCTTTCTGCACCGCTGAGAGATCGTTTTGGCGTTATCCAGCGTTTGGAGCTTTACAATACAGAACAGCTTTCTGATATCGTAAAGCGTTCTGCAGTTTTGCTTGGCGTGGCTTGTGATGATGACGGTGCAGAGGAGATAGCGAAGCGTTCAAGAGGAACTCCGAGAATAGCAAACCGTTTTCTCAGAAGAGTAAGGGATTTTGCCGAAGTCATGGGCAACGGCAGGATAACCGCAGACATTGCAAAGATAGCTCTCAACAGAATGGACGTTGACAAGCTGGGACTTGACTCTCTCGACAAACGTCTGCTGACTATGATAATAAAAGGCTATGACGGCGGCCCAGTGGGACTTGAAACCCTTGCGGCGGCTATCGGCGAGGAGTCAGTCACCATTGAGGACGTTTGCGAGCCTTATCTTATGCAGTTAGGTTTCCTATCAAAGACCCCAAGGGGACGTGTGGCGACACAGCTTGCTTACGATCATCTGGGATTTCTCAAGGACGGACAAACGCACCTGTGAGCTTAGTGAGGAGTGAGGAGTGAGGAATTAAGGTATCGCCTAGCGGCGATGAATTTCTTGTTCTGTAGGGGCGACCTTTGGTCGCCGTTACCGCACTTTTCTGTCTTTGATAAAAATTGTATTGGATAAATTTAATATGTGTGTTAATACAGAGTTTACATAAATAAAAAAATAATATAGAGGTATGACCTCGAAAAGGAGCTAATTATTATGGGAAGATTATTTGGAACTGACGGCGCAAGAGGAGTAGCTATTACAGAGCTTACCTGTGAGCTTGCTATGCAGATAGGCAGAGCTGCCGCAATGGTGCTCACAAAGGAAACAAACCACAAGGCTAAGATAATCATAGGCAAGGATACCCGTATCTCAGGCGACATTCTGGAGTCCGCACTGGTGGCAGGTATCTGCTCAGTTGGCGCAGACGCTCATATACTCGGTGTTGTTCCTACCCCTGCCGTTGCAATGCTTGTAAAGAAATACAACGCAGACGCAGGCGTTATGATATCCGCTTCACACAATTCTGTTGAGTTTAACGGCATAAAGCTTTTCTCTGGCACAGGCTTCAAGCTTTCTGACGAGATAGAAAACGAGATAGAAGCACTTATCCTTGACACACCTGAAAAGATAGAGCTTAAGGACGGCTGTGATATAGGTCACGTTTATTACGAAAAGGACGCAGCTTGGGATTATATCCGCTACGTTATGAAAACAGTTCAGACAGATTTCAACGGTATCCGTGTGGCTCTTGACTGTGCAAACGGCTCAGCTTCCGTGTGCGCACAGAGAATTTTCGAGGGACTTGGTGCAAAGTGCATAATGCTCAACGATAAGCCGGACGGAACGAATATAAATAAGGATTGCGGCTCAACACATATCGAGGGTCTGCAAAAGGCAGTTGTTGATAATCATTGCGATATCGGTCTTGCCTTTGACGGCGACGCTGACAGATGCCTTGCAGTTGACGAAAAGGGCGAGCTTATCGACGGTGACAAGATACTTGCTATCTTCTCAAAATATATGAAGAACATGGGTATCCTCAAAAATAATACCTGCGTTGTTACCGTTATGACAAACCTTGGCTTCTTCAAGTATGCAAAGGCAAACGGCATCGTTGCCGCTACCACAAAGGTTGGCGACAGATACGTTCTTGAAGAAATGCTCAAGGGCGGTTATAATATAGGCGGTGAGCAGTCAGGTCATATTATTCTTCTTGACTATGCAAACACAGGCGACGGTGAGCTGACAGGTACAAAGCTTCTGACAGTCCTCAAATGTACAGGCGAAAAGGCAAGCGAGCTTGCTTCCTGCATGGAGTGCTATCCACAGGTGCTTGTGAACGTTAAGATAACAGCAGACAAAAAGGGTATGTGGGATAAAGTCCCTGAGATAACAGACGCTATAAAGATGTATTCCGAAAAGCTTGGTGACGAGGGCAGGATACTTGTTCGTGAGTCAGGCACAGAGCCTCTTGTTCGTGTTATGATAGAGGGCAAGAGAACAGGCATAATCACAGAATATGCACACAAGATAGCGGAGCTTATCGAAAAAATGTAAGGTGATATTTTGAAAATAGCTTTGATAAATGGTCAAAACCATAAAGGCTCTACATATCATATAGGCAGAATGTTAGCCGATAAACTTGGCGGCGAGGTGACAGAGTTCTTCCTGCCGAGAGATTTCGGCGAGTTTTGCTGCGGCTGTACCAATTGCTTTATGAAAGGCGAAGAAAAGTGTCCTCACTATGAGAAGCTCGACCCTATCACCAAAGCGGTGGACGAAGCAGACGTGCTGATACTTACTTCCCCTGTGTATGTCTACCACTGCACAGGCTCGATGAAAGCATGGCTCGACCATTACGGCTGGCGCTGGATAGTCCACCGCCCAGAGGAGAAAATGTTCTCAAAGCGTGCTGTGGTCATATCTACAGCCGCAGGTGCAGGCATGAAAAGCACTAACAAAGATATGGCGGATAGCTTGTCATTCTGGGGAGTGCCTAAGATATATAAGATAGGCTTCGGCATACACGCAACGAGCTGGAGCAAGGTTTCAGACAAAATGCTTGCGAAGATAGAGAAAAAGACCGACAGCATTGCCGCAAAGCTTAAAAGCGACAGCTTTGAGCCAAAGGTCAGCCTTAAAGGCAGAATGTTTTTCACTATTTTCCACTTTGCAAACAAAAAGGGCTGGAACCCTGCTGACAGTGCATATTGGCAGGCAAAGGGCTGGACGGAAAATAAAAGGCCGTGGAAAAAGTAAATTTTATATAAGGATAAAAAATATGAGAATTGCAGAAAACTGGAAAGACTATAAGATAATAGATACTTCAAGCGGAGATAAGCTTGAAAGCTGGGGCGGCAAGGTGCTTGTAAGACCTGACCCTCAGATAATCTGGAAGTCACCGAAGCGTTCTGACCTTTGGACAAAGGCAGACGGCATTTATCACCGTTCCTCAAAGGGCGGCGGCGAATGGGAATACAGAAAGCGCCTGCCTGAAAGCTGGAACATAGGCTATAAGAATTTGAAGTTTATAATCAGACCAACGGGCTTCAAGCACACAGGTCTTTTCCCTGAACAGGCTGTGAACTGGGACTTCATGGCTGATAAAATAAGAAACGCAGACAGAGAGATAAAGGTGTTAAACCTCTTTGCATACACAGGCGGAGCTACCCTTGCCTGTGCTGAAGCAGGTGCAAGCGTTTCACACGTTGACGCATCAAAGGGCATGGTGCAGTGGGCAAGAGAGAACGCCACTGTGTCAGGGCTTTCCGATAAGCCTATTCGCTGGCTTGTAGACGATTGTGAAAAGTTCGTTCAGCGTGAGATACGCCGTGGCAAGACCTATGACGCTATCGTTATGGATCCTCCGTCCTACGGCAGAGGACCTGGCGGAGAGATATGGAAGCTTGAAGATTGTATCTATGACCTTGTAAAGACCTGCTCAGGCGTTTTGAGCGACGAGCCGCTTTTCTTCCTGCTCAACAGCTATACCACAGGACTTTCACCCTCAGTTATGGCATATATCCTGAGAGATGTCCTCGGAACGAGGTTTGGCGGAAACGTTACGGCTGATGAGATAGGATTGCCTGTGGAGGCAACAGGCGGTGTGCTTCCATGCGGTTCAACGGCGATTTGGCAGAAATAGCTTTGCTATAGTAAGGAATGGTGTTCGCATGAAATATACTGAGAATTATGTTTATATGTACGGTCAAATGATCTCCACCTGTTCGTTTCTTCTTGACGGTGATTTTCCAAAGGCAGACGGAACGGCAGAGATAAAGGAAAAATATCACCTTGTCGGTGGTGAGACCGGAACAGCGGCGGCTGTTCTTTGCAGTCTGAATGTGCCTGTAAAGCTTGGGGGTACTCACCTTGGAAGCGGCAATGAAAAGCTTATAAAGGATTATTTTGCAGACAAGACTGCTGACCTTTCGGAACTTGTAACAGAGGGTTTCGAGGGCGTGACCGACTATGTTATCATAGATAAAAATACACGCACCTGTTTTGGCGAGTGGGATAAGCTTTATTCACGTCCGGAGCCTTTTTATGAACAGCCTTCGGAGGAGTCAGTGAAAAATTCAGCCTGCGTTGCGGCTGACCCTTATTTTGGTGATAAGATAGCCGAGTGTTGCGTAAAATATGGCAAGAAATACGTCACCATAGATTGTGCCTATGACAGCTATATACATAAGCATTGTGCAGTAAATTGCATATCTCATCAGCACCTTGATGAATATTATCCGGATAAAAGCTATGACGAGCTTTTCAGGCTTTATACAGATAATACAGACGGACTTGTGATATTTACCCTTGGTGAAAAGGGTGCGATGTATGGCAGGAAGGGTGCTGTGCCAAAGATGTGCCCTGCATTTAAAGTAGACGTAGTGTCAACACTTGGCGCAGGGGACAGCTTTAAGGCAGGCGCTGTATATGGGCTTTATAAAGGTCTTGATGACGATACATTGGTGAAAACAGCCTGTGCTGTGGCAGGTGCGGCGGTGGAAAAGTTCCCTATCGCACTTTATCCGCCAACAGTAAAAGATATTGAAAAGCTTATGGGCAATATGTAGGGGCGAACAGCGTTTGCATACCCATATATTATAATAAGGTATAAACCAAAATTTCAGACAGGAGGAAAGGTTATGTCTTTTGATTTTGATGAACTTAAACACAAGGCAGGAAATATGCTTGAAAAGGGCAAAGAAAAAGCTCACGAGGCTGCTGAAAGTGAAAATGGGCAGAAGATAAAGAGCAAAGCAGAAGAGCTGTTTGAAAAGGGAAAGGAAAAAGCCCACGAGTTCGCCGAGAGCGAAACGGGCAAAAAGGTAAAGAACAAGGCTGAAAAGCTCCTTGATAAAGGAATAGACAAAGCCGAGAATGTTTACGAAAAGCATAAGGAAAGAAAGGCTGAACAGAAAGAACAGCCTGAAGATAAGGAATAAACCGAATTTAGAAAGGAAAGTAAAATGAGCAGTTTTATTGAAATAAAGGATCTGCACTTTTCCTATGTGAACGAGCTTGAAGAGCCACCTGTTAAAACGGAGGTGCTTAAAGGCATAAATCTGAACATAGAAAAAGGCGAGTTTGTGGCAGTGCTTGGTCATAACGGCTCAGGCAAATCTACACTTGCAAAGTGCATAAACGCTATAAATCTTCCTGAGTCGGGGGCTGTCTATGTGAACGGCATGGACACTTTGGACGAAAATAACCTCTTGCCTATAAGAGAAAAGGTGGGCATGGTATTCCAAAACCCTGATAACCAGATAGTTGCAACTATCGTGGAGGAGGACGTGGCTTTCGCCCTTGAAAATATGGGCGTCGAGCCGAATGAGATACGCAGACGTGTTGACGAGGCTCTTAAAACCGTCGGTATGTATGAATACAGACTTCATGCACCTCATAAGCTTTCAGGCGGACAGAAACAGCGTGTGGCTATCGCTGGCATAATCGCAATGAAACCTGATTGCATACTTCTTGACGAGCCTACCGCCATGCTCGATCCTCACGGCAGGGACGAGGTAATGAAAACTGTCAAAATGCTCAACGAGCAGGGCGTTACTATCGTGCTTATCACCCATTATATGGAGGAAGCCGCACAGGCACAGCGTGTGGTGGTCATTGACGGTGGCGAGGTCATAATGGATAACGTTCCGAAGAAGATATTCTCAAATGTGGAAACTATGAAAAATCTGGGACTTGACGTGCCGCAGGTGACAGAGCTTTGCTGGGAACTTAAAAAGGCAGGCTATGACATCTCCACCGAGATAATCCACGAGGACGAGTGCGTTCAGAAGCTTTATGAAATGCTTAAGTGATAGGGAGTAACAATGGCAGTAATTAAAACGGAAAACTTGACTTATGTTTACGGCGAGGGCACACCATTTCGCAAAACAGCCGTAGACAATGTTAATATAGAGATAAATGACGGCGAAATGGTGGGTATAATAGGACATACAGGCTCAGGCAAATCTACCCTTATCCAGCATTTCAACGGTCTTTTGAAACCCACGAGCGGAAGCGTCTATATAGACGGAGAAAGGCTGTGGGACGATAAATCAAGGCTTCGCCCTATAAGATTTAAGGTGGGTCTTGTGTTTCAGTATCCTGAGTATCAGCTCTTTGAGGAGACCTGTTATAAGGATATCGCATTCGGACCTAAGAATATGGGTATCAAGGAAGATCAGATAGACAAGTATGTCAAAGAAGCCGCAAGAATGGTAGGGCTAAGCCCTGAGATACTTGACAAATCGCCTTTCGAGCTTTCAGGCGGACAGAAAAGGCGTGTGGCTATAGCAGGCGTTATGGCAATGAACCCAAAGGTGCTTATCCTTGATGAACCTGCTTCGGGTCTTGACCCTAAGGGCAGAGAGCAGATACTTGGTCTTATAAGAGAGTATCATGAGCAGATGAAAAACACTGTTTTGCTGGTATCCCATTCTATGGAGGATATCGCAAAGAACGTTTCAAAGATACTCGTCATGAACGAATCGAAGCTTTTTTGCTATGACGATACAGTAAAGGTGTTCCACCGCTCTGAGGAGCTTGTGTCAATGGGACTTGCAGTGCCGCAGATAACAAGAGTTATAAACAGGCTCAAAGCCATGGGCATTGATATTAAGGACGATGTGTATACAGTTGGCTATGCGAAAAAGGTCATCCTTGAAATGCTGGAGCAGAAAAAGAATAAGTAAGCAGCGGACTGCCTTTGACCCATATGAGCAGAGAGCAGGACTGTGTAAGTTGAGATAGAAAATTGGAGGAATATACCTTGATAAAGGATATTACTATAGGACAGTATTTTCCCGGAAATTCTGTCATTCACCGAATGGACGCACGAATAAAGATAATAATGACGGCGGTTTTCATAGTAATGCTTTTCGCCGCAAACAGCGTGTGGGGACTTCTTGTGGGCATAGCTTTTACTATTCTCACTTTTATCATATCAAAAATACCCGGCAAACTCATGCTAAAAAGCCTGAAGCCTATAGTGCCGATAATAATATTTACGGCGATACTAAATCTGCTTTTTATCAGAACGGGCAAAGCCTATTTTGAGTGGAAATTTCTCAAGATAACCGATGAAGGCGTTGACACGGCAGTGTTCATGATGATAAGGATAATCTGCCTTATTGTCGGCACTTCGCTTCTTACCTACACCACCTCGCCTATCGACCTGACAGACGCTATCGAAAGATTGCTTTCACCGCTGAAAAAGATAAAAGTGCCTGTCCATGAGCTTGCAATGATGATGACTATTGCCCTGAGATTTATCCCTACCCTTATCGAGGAAACAGACAAGATAATGTCGGCACAGAAAGCAAGAGGAGCGGATATGGAAACAGGCTCGCTCATTCAGAAAGCCAAAGCCCTTATCCCAGTGCTGATACCGCTTTTTGTGGCATCGTTCAGACACGCCGAGGAGCTTGCCCTTGCTATGGAGTGCCGTTGTTATCACGGCGGAGAGGGCAGAACAAGAATGAAACAGCTCCATATGAGCATAGTCGATCTCTACGGCTCGATATTCTGCGTGCTGTTCCTTGCAGGCGTTATCGTCATAAATGTAGTCGTTTAGGAGGGGTATTATGAGCAGTGTTTTTAAAGATATGGACCAGGACGACAGACTTGATGCTTTGGAAAGAAAAGTCAAGAAACTTGAGAGAAATGTAAATGGGGGAAGTAAAATGTCAGGCATTATAAAAGAACTTATCGGCAGAGAATGTACCATTGACGGCGACGGGATTTATGGTCATAGCTGTACTATTCTTGACGCAGACGACGAGTGGGTAAAGCTTATCGTTCATGAAAAGAAAAGCGACAGCACCATGATAGTAAGACTTGACAATATAGATTCCATAACACTCGACTAAAGAAACGGGATATGCTCATGACAAATTTCAGGATAATACTTGCCTATAACGGCACAGCATATCATGGGTGGCAAAGGCAGAACAACGCCCTTGCCGTTCAGCAGGTGCTTGAAGAAGCTATCCTCTCGCTGACGGGACAGACAGTCACAGTGAACGGCTGTTCACGAACAGATGCAGGGGTGCATGCAAGGCGGTTTTGTACAAGCTTTCTTATAGAGTCCACAATAACCTGCCGTGGCATAGTTTTTGGACTTAATTCAAAGCTTCCAGACGATATCTCCGTGCTGGAGTGCGAAAAAGTCCCCCTTGATTTTCACGCAAGATATATGTGCAGCGGCAAGGAGTATGAGTATATTATACATAACAGCGAGATAAAAAATCCCTTTTATAAAGATACAGCCTACCGCAGTTGGTTTCCAATAGACGAGAAAAAGCTTGATAAAGCGGCACAGGATTTTGTGGGAACGCACGATTTCAAAGCCATGTGTTCCACCGATTGCACAAAGGAGAATACAGTTAGGACTATATTCTCTTTCCATGTAAGACGTGAGGGCGAGCTTGTGATATTCACAGTTTCGGGAGACGGCTTTCTGTACAATATGGTAAGGATAATGGTAGGCACGCTTATTTTTATAAACGAGGGCAAGATAGGAGAAACTCAAATACCCGATATACTTGCGTCAAAGGACAGAACAAGAGGCGGAAAGACCGTTCCGCCGCAGGGATTGTATCTTAACGAAGTGTATTATGATAAAGATAAAGGATCTGAACAAGGTGAATGATAAAAGATCAAAGAGCAGGCGGAGAAAGAAAAATCCGCCTACCAAAGAAGAAAAAACAATAAGAATAACCAAGCAGACGGATTTTGTTCAGCGTGACGAGTTTCACGGTGCAGAAGAGCCTATGCCGAACGTTACTTTCAGAGAGATAAAGCGCCAGAAAAAGGCGGCTCAGAAAGCGGCGGAACGTGAGCAGGAAGAACAGCTCCGAAAAGAAGCGGAAGAAGCCGAGGAGTCACGAAGCAGAATAGAGCTGACGAACACCGAGGATAAAGCCGAGGTGGAAAAGCCTGAAAAAGCTGATGAAAGCAAGATAACAGTATCAGGCGGTGAAAATAAAGAGCAGGTTTCAGAAAGCAAAGAGGAAAAATCCGAGCATAAAAGCAGAAAAGAGAAAAAAGCCGAGAAAGCAGAGAGGTCTGACGAGGAGATATCCAACGTCACCGATATAAGAGCGGCAAGAAAGAAAGAGAAAAACAAAAAGCTCTATAAAAAGATAGCCGCCATAGCAGTGGTGGTCGCTTTCGGAGTTGGCGTTTACGCTTCAAGAGGAGTGTGGGTGCCGAAGCTTGAGGGCATTTTGGACAGACCTCATGCCACTATAGTAAACGACGGCAAAAAGCAAAGTGGAAATTTCCCGCTGACCTTTGATGAAAGCTCCGTTAACGTTATAAAACAGCTTTCCGACGGTATAGTGAGAGTTGACGACAGGAACATTGCTTTTTATGACGAGTCTGGCAATAAGATATCGGATAATTCTCACAACTTTGCAAACCCTGTTGTAAGAACATCTGGCAAGCGTGTGCTTGTTTATGATAACGGTGGAAATTCTTTCAGAGTGCTGAATAAAAAGGGCGAGCTGCTCTCAAAGGATATAGACCAGTCTATACTTTTGGCGGAGATAGCCCCTGACAGCACAGTTGCAGTGGTCACCCAGACTGAGAAATATGCCGCAGTGCTGACAGTTTATGACTCCTCGGGAGCAGAGATATATCAGTGGTCAAGCTCACGAAGAATACTTGATATAAGCTTTGATAAGGACGGAAGCGGCTGTTGTATCTCAACATTTTCCAGCAGTGGTGGAGCGTTACGCTCGGTCGTCTATTATGTGACCTTTGACAGCACAAAGGAGAAGATGAAGAGCGAACAGCTTGAAACTCTCGCAGTTGCCGTTCAGCGAAACGATAACGGCGATTATTGGGTAGTGGGCGATACCTGCTTCTACAAGCTTGACAGCAATGGTAAAATACTTATGCAGTATGAATATCCTGAGGAGCTTTCAGACTATGCCCTGACAGACACCACTGCCGCAGTAGCATTCGATGGCATACAGCGTAAAACAGGAACTCTTGCGGTGTTCCGTTCGGACTCTGACGGAGATAAGCCTGATAGCGTTGTTTATACTCAAAGCGGCAAGCCTAAGAAAATGACCGCAGAGAACAAGAAGGTGATCCTTCTCGGCGAGGATAATATAGAAGCCTATGACAGTGCAGGAAATCTACTTGCAACAGCGGCAGTGTCCTCTGAGTATCTCGACTTTGTTTACCTCAACGACAGCGTTTATTTCCTGGGTCTGCATGAGATAAACAAAATAGCTTTCGAGACCTGACGAAAGGCAGGAAAATATGGCATATTTTTTTGACGGAGCAGTTATAATGATCCTTATCGTGACCGCTCTGACAGGATACTGTAAGGGCTTTGTGAGATATGTCATCACAATGCTCGGAACAGTGGCAGCCGTTCTTGTGGCTTTTCTTATAGCCAATATGTCGGCTGAAAATGTATATAACAAATATTTCAAAACACAGCTTATAACGAGCCTTGAAAACGCTGCTGAACAGACGGATCTTTCAAAGCTTGTGAGCAATGAACTGAAAAACGAGGGCGTTGATATCGACCTTTCAGATGAGGAGATAAAAAACGTCCTGTCAGGGGCAGGCACTCTTGCGGAGAATACCGAAAAGCTGCTTGTTTCAAAGGGAACAGACCTTGATACTGCTCAGCAAAAGGGCGAGGAGCTTTCAGAGTATATCCACAGCGTTATGCCCCAAAAGCTCAGCGAAAAGCTGGAGGGCAATAAGCTTGGAAAAAGTCTGTCTAAGGCGGTGAAGTTCACTGCCGAGCAGATAGACGAAGCCGTCAAGGCTCTCTCTGAGGGTGGCAGAACTGGTGCTGAGTATCTGGAAAAGAACATTTTCCGACCGATCGCCCTGACTTTTATAAGGCTTTGCGTGTTCATGACGGTTTATGTGCTTATGGAGATAGTCATAAGGCTTATCCTGCGTCTGTCGGGAGTTTTTACCCGAATGGCAGGTCTGACAGCGGCAAACCGTTTCGCAGGCATGGTGCTTGGTCTTTGCAAAGGTGGTCTGTATCTGGTGTTGATAGCCTTTATGGTCTGCACTGTGATAAATGCTACCGAGAACAAGCTTCCCAAGTTCAACAGCGCTGTTTTTGAAAATACCTATCTGTTCAGTTACTTCTTTGATATTCTGTATAAATGATTACCGTAAGGTGTATCAGTAAGGAAAGGAGCAAATAAAAATGTTAATGTGTTCAAGATGTAAAAAGCGTCCTGCTGTGGTGTTCATCTCACAGATGAACGCCAAGGACCCTCAGCACAAGAAGAACGAGGGACTTTGCCTTGTTTGTGCCAAGGAGCTTGGCATTTCGCAGGTGGACGATTATATGAAGGCAATGGGCATCTCAGACGATGACCTTGAAGCAATGTCAAATCAGCTTATGGAGGCTTCCGACGGGGACGATTTTGAGCCGGGCGGAACGAACTTCCTGAGCAATCTTTTCGGCGGTGATGCAGCCAATCTTTTCAGCAACCTCGCAGGAGGTATGCCTAAAGCCACCGATGAGGGCGGAGAGAACAAGCCAAAGGATAAAAAGAAAAAGCTTAAATTTCTCAACAACTATTGCACAAATCTTACTCAGAAAGCAAGAGAGGGCAAGCTTGATAACGTTGTGGGCAGAGATAAGGAGATATCAAGAGTTATCCATATCCTGTCAAGACGTCAGAAGAACAACCCATGCCTTATAGGCGAACCTGGCGTTGGTAAAACAGCCATTGCCGAGGGTATCGCACAGAGGATAGTTGGCGGAGATGTGCCGTTCCATATCAAGGATAAGGAGCTTTACCTCCTCGACCTTACCGCACTTGTTGCAGGCACTCAGTTCAGAGGACAGTTCGAGAGCCGTTGTAAAGGACTTGTAGAGGAAGTAAAAGAGCAGGGCAATGTTATCCTCTTTATAGACGAGGTGCATACCCTTGTTGGCACAGGCGATAATGAGGGAACGATGAACGCAGCTAATATCCTGAAACCGTCCCTTTCAAGAGGCGAGATACAGGTCATCGGCGCAACGACTTTCAAGGAGTACAGAAAGTATATCGAAAAGGACTCTGCACTTGAAAGACGTTTCCAGCCTGTAACAGTTTCCGAGCCGACAGTTGAGGACACAATCACAGTCCTCAAAGGCATAAAGCAGTATTACGAAAATTTCCATAGAGTAAAGATATCAGACGATATGCTCAGAGAGTGTGCAGTGCTTTCTGAAAGATATATCAACGACAGATTTCTCCCTGACAAGGCGATAGATCTTCTTGACGAAGCCTGCGCCTGCACAAGTATCAGAACACCTGAAATAGAGGAGTTCGACGCACTTAACGAGGAGCTTAAAAAGCATGAAAAGCTCGTTGAGGATTACGAGCAGAAGTCAGACCCTGACTATGAGATAATCGCAAAGGAAAAGGGCGAGATACTCAGGATCCAGAACAGACTCAAAGAGGTGGAAGAAACTCTTAAAAACGTTCAGGTCACAGAGGACGATATCTCAAAGGTAATAGAGCTTTGGACAGGTATCCCTGCCAATAAGATAGCTCAGACCGAGTATGATAAGATAAAGCATCTCAAAGAAGCCCTTTCAAAGCGTGTTATCGGTCAGGACGAAGCCGTTGATAAGGTCGCAAAGGCAATAAAGCGTACAAGGGTTCAGCTTTCAAAACGTCGCAGACCTGCTTCATTTATTTTCGTCGGCCCAACAGGCGTTGGAAAAACAGAGCTTGTGAAAGTCCTTGGAGAAGAGCTTTTTGACGCCACCGAGCCGCTTATCAGAGTTGACATGACCGAGTATATGGAGAAGCACTCAGTATCAAAGCTTATCGGCTCACCTCCGGGATATGTAGGCTTTGATGAAGCAGGTCAGCTTACCGAAAAGGTGCGCCGCAGACCATATTCAGTGGTACTTTTTGACGAGATAGAAAAGGCTCACCCTGACGTTATGAACATACTTCTCCAGATACTTGACGAGGGACGTATCAACGATTCACAGGGCAGAAGCGTTTCATTTGAGAACACAGTTATCGTCATGACATCAAACGCAGGTTCGACTGATAGAGATACAGGTGTGGGCTTCAATAAGACCGACAGTGATATCGCCAAGGATAAAGCAATGAAAGCACTGAGAGATTTCCTGAGACCTGAGTTTCTTGGAAGAATAGACGAGATAGTTGTGTTCAATCCGCTCACAGAGGAGAATTTCGCAGGCATAGCAGGTCTTATGCTGGACGAGATGAAGTCGCCGTTGGAGGAGAAACATATCAGCCTGAGATATACAGATGAAGCTCTGAAAGCTATTGCACATAAGGCATACGGTCAGAAGCTTGGTGCAAGAGATATCCGCCGTGTCATAAGAAACGAGGTTGAGGATAAGATAGCCGAACTGCTTATAGACAAGGGCGAGGGAGCGGTGTCCGCCGTGGCAATATCCGCTGACAACGGAGAGATAAAGGTGGACGCACTTTAAAAGCCTAAAGTTATAAAATCAGGGTAAAAATTATAAAAAAATACTTGATTTTTATGACGGTATGTTATATAATAAAGGTAAGGTTGTTAGTTTTTTAACAACGTGAATTAAAAAATTAAATTGAGAGGTGTCTTTAAAATGGCAGGTTTAAACAAAGTTACTGTTGATGACATTAATGTAAAGGGCAAAAAGGTACTCGTAAGAGTTGACTTTAACGTTCCTCTTAAGGACGGCGTTATTACAAACGATAACAGAATAACAGCTGCTCTCCCAACTATCAAGAAGCTGGTAGCTGACGGCGGCAAGGTAGTTCTGTGTTCACATCTCGGCAAGCCAAAGAACGGCCCAGAGGCTAAGTTCTCACTTGCTCCTGCTGCTGCAAGACTTGCAGAGCTTCTTCCTGAAACAAAGGTAACATTCGCTGCTGACGATACAGTAGTTGGCGACAACGCTAAGAAGGCAGTTGCTGAAATGGCTGACGGAGATATCGTTGTTCTTGAGAACACAAGATTCAGAGGCGCAGAGGAAACAAAGAACGGCGAAGCTTTCGCTAAGGAACTTGCTGACCTCGTTGACGACGAAGTATTCGTAATGGACGCTTTCGGTTCAGCTCACAGAGCTCATGCTTCTACAGCAGGCGTTACAAAGTTCGTTAAGGAAACAGCAGTTGGTTACCTCATGCAGAAAGAAATCAACTATCTCGGAAATGCAGTTGAAACACCTGTTAGACCATTCGTTGCTATCCTCGGCGGCGCAAAGGTAGCAGATAAGCTCAACGTTATCTCAAACCTCCTCGAGAAGTGCGATACACTTATCATCGGCGGCGGTATGGCATATACATTCCTCAAGGCACAGGGCAAGGAAGTTGGTCTTTCCCTCGTTGACGATACAAAGATCGACTACTGCAAGGAAATGATGGCAAAGGCTGAAAAGCTCGGCAAGAAGCTTCTTCTCCCTATCGACACAACAGTTGCAGCAGGTTTCCCTGATCCAATCGACGCTCCTATCGACGTAGAAGTTGTTGATTCTGACAAGATCCCAGCTGACAAGGAAGGCCTCGATATCGGCACAAAGACACAGGCTCTCTTCGGCGAGGCTGTTAAGTCTGCAAAGACAGTTGTTTGGAACGGTCCTATGGGCGTGTTCGAGAACCCAACACTTGCAAAGGGTACTATTGCAGTTGCAAAGGCACTTGCTGAAACAGACGCTACAACTATCATCGGCGGCGGCGACTCAGCAGCAGCAGTTATCCAGCTTGGCTTTGCTGATAAGATGTCACACATCTCAACAGGCGGCGGAGCTTCACTTGAATACCTCGAGGGCAAGGTTCTCCCAGGTATCGACGTAATTGCTGACAAGTAATATATCTTACTAGGCTATAAGCTAGGGGCAGGCAGGTTTTGCCTGTCCCTTTTTTATGCAGAAATCGAGGTAGTAAAAATGAATGAAATAACACTACTTGCAAAAAGCGGATTAGGCTGGCAGGGCATAGGCGGAATAATTCTTCTGCTCACAGGCATTGGACTTATCTATTTCGGTATCAAAGCTTTGCAGGGCTATCGCTTTTTTCCAGAGCAGGAACATAATATCCCCGAGGAGGATCACTACGAACCAACTCAGGCAAAGGCCTTGCAGAAAGTCAAGACCACAATGCCTGATTTCAACGGCGGCGAGGACAGAGTTTTTACCGAGTGGAAAATCGGCTATACCATTGACGGCGAGAAATATACCCAGATAGTCACAGACAACGGCTATGAAAAAGGCGATATCATAGACATAAAGTATAACCCCGCAAACCCACAGGAATTTTACCTTGACGATGAAAAATCAAAGGTAGAAGTCACTGAGGAGGAAAAGGAAGCCGAGGAAAAAGAGGAGAAAACGCCTTTCGGCTATGCGGCTATCGCTATCGGTGTCCTGCTTGGCATTTTCGGTGTCGTTATGCTTATAGATAAGCTGTAAAAAACAGATAAAATAAGTCCAAGCCTTTGTTAATTAGTTGACAAATACGAGTGAATGTTGTATAATAGACTTGGAAAACTAGCAGGAGCAGTTTTTCTGTTCCCTATAAAAAATAAAGGAGTTTTTTATCATGAAAAAAGCTGTAAGAAAAGCAATTATTGCAGGAAACTGGAAAATGAACAAGACAAGACCTGAGGCTAAGGAGCTTCTCGAAGCTATCAAGCCACTTGTTGCAAACGCTGAGGGCAAGGTAGAAGTTATCGCTTGCGTACCTTTCACAAACCTTGAAACTGCTATCAACGCAACAGCAGGCTCAAACGTAAAGATCGGCGCAGAGAACGTTCACTTTGAGAAGAGCGGCGCTTTCACAGGCGAGATCTCAGCAGATATGCTCGTTGAGCTTGGCGTTGAGTACGTTGTTATCGGTCACTCAGAGAGAAGACAGTATTTCGGTGAAACAGACGAAACAGTAAACAAGAGAACAAAGGCAGCTCTTGCAGCTGGTCTTAAGCCTATCGTTTGCGTTGGCGAGCTTCTCTGGGAGCGTGAGTGCAACATCACAGAGGAAGTTATCGCAAGACAGGTAAAGCTTGATTTCTTCGGCGTATCAGCAGAGGACGTTAAGAAGTCCGTTATCGCTTACGAGCCAGTATGGGCTATCGGTACAGGCAAGACAGCTACAGCAGATCAGGCTGAGGAAGTTTGTGCATTCATCAGAGCAACACTTGCTAAGATCTATGACGAAGCTACAGCAGAGGCAGTTACAATTCAGTACGGCGGCTCAATGAACGCTAAGAACTGCGCAGAGCTTCTTTCTAAGGAGAACGTAGACGGCGGTCTTATCGGCGGCGCTTCACTGAAGGCTGCTGACTTCAACACTATCGTTCAGGCTGCTGTTGAGGGCTAATTAACAGACGGATATCTAGGGGTAAAATATCATTCGTCACAAGAACAAACAAATAAAAAGTTCCGCAGGGGACGGCTGCGGCTGTCCTCTGCTTTTTTTGAACAGGGGGGACGCAACTATGAAAAAATTAATATTTGCAGCATTAGTATTATCAATGTGTATGTCATTTGCAGCTTGCGGAAGTGTTGACGAAAGCAGCGCACCAGCGGCAGAAAGCTCTCAGACAACATCTGAGGCTCAGCTTGAAAATGTAACTATCAAAATGGACTCTAGTAAGCTCCTTAGCGGCGTTGAGTTCACAGACAGCGAGTTGCTCGACAAGATAACAGAGTTCCGCACGAAAGTCATGGAAAACGCAGAAGAAAAAGAGCCGGATTCAAAGGAGTACGTTGTTGGCGGCGATTGGCTGGATATAAAATGTTCAGAAGGTCCAGCTATCTACTATGAAGCAGGAGAGAGTAACTATGTCCGTATCGGCGCAAAGACCTATTACACAAGCGACGATACTGCCAAGGAATTTAAGGAATATGTCCTGAGCTTCCTTGAAAATGGCGGTTATTGGGGATAATACGAATATAAATGATGTTGAAAGGACTAAGAAATATGTCAAAGAAACCCATAGCACTTATCATTATGGACGGCTTCGGCTATAATCACAAGGATTACGGCAACGCTATCAGAGCTGCCAAAACACCTAATATCGACAGACTTCTTGCCAACTATCCGCACACTCTTATCGGTGCAAGCGGCATGGACGTTGGACTTCCTGAGGGACAAATGGGTAACTCAGAGGTAGGCCATACAAATATCGGTGCAGGAAGAATAGTTTATCAGGAGCTTACAAGAATAACAAAGTCTATCAAGGACGGCGAATTCTTCTCAAACGAAGCTTTTACAGCAGCCGTTGAGAACTGCAAGAAGAATGACAGCGCACTCCACCTGTTCGGACTTCTTTCAAACGGCGGCGTTCACTCACATAATTCACACCTCTATGGTCTTTTGGAGCTTGCTAAGAAAGCTGGTCTTACAAAGGTATACGTTCATTGCTTCATGGACGGCAGAGATGTTCCTCCTACAAGCGGTGTTGACTTCGTAGCTGAGCTTGAAGAAAAGCTCAAGGAAATTGGTGTCGGCAAGATAGCAACAGTAATGGGACGTTACTATGCAATGGACAGAGATAACCGTTGGGAGCGTGTAGGCAAGGCTTATGACGCAATGGTATACGGCGAGGGCAATAAGGCTGATAACGCAGTTGATGCTATCAAGGCTTCCTATGCCGCTGACGTTACAGACGAGTTCGTTGTTCCTACAGTTATCGATGAAAACGGCAAGATATCCGCAAACGACAGCGTTATCTTCTTCAACTTCCGTCCTGACAGAGCAAGAGAGATAACAAGAACTCTCGTTGACGACGACTTCACAGGCTTTGAGAGAAGAAATGGCAGATTCCCACTTTACTATGTATGCATGACACAGTATGACGCAACAATGCCAAACGTTGACGTTGCATTCAAACCAGCAAGCCTTGAAAATACTTTCGGCGAGTATATCGCAAAGAAGGGCCTTTCACAGCTTAGAATCGCTGAAACAGAGAAGTATGCACACGTTACATTCTTCTTCAACGGCGGCGTAGAAGCTCCTTTTGAGAACGAGGACAGAGCCCTCATCAATTCACCAAAGGTAGCAACTTATGACCTCCAGCCTGAAATGAGCGCATATCTTGTTTGCGACGAAGTTCTCAAGAGAATAGAGTCTGACAAGTATGACGCAATTATCCTCAACTATGCAAACTGCGATATGGTAGGTCACACAGGCGTGTTCGACGCAGCCGTAGCAGCAGTAGAAGCAGTTGACGAGTGCGTAGGCAAAACGGTTGACGCAGTTCTTGCAAAGGGCGGTATAGCACTTATCACAGCAGACCACGGCAACGCAGATAAGATGATGGAAGAGGACGGCTCTCCATTCACAGCCCACACAACCAACCTTGTACCTCTTATTATCGCAGGCGCAGGCAATGTTCTTATCAGAGAGGGCGGCGTGCTTGCTGACCTTTCACCAACAATGCTCAAACTCATGGGTCTTGAGC
Source organism: Ruminococcus sp. RTP21198st1_G1_RTP21198_201120 (assembly GCF_040924265.1). Lineage (NCBI taxonomy): Bacteria > Bacillati > Bacillota > Clostridia > Eubacteriales > Oscillospiraceae > Ruminococcus > Ruminococcus sp. RTP21198st1_G1_RTP21198_201120. Next base: position 107,015 of record NZ_JBCOMH010000007.1, on the reverse strand, counting down.
AGCCAAAGGAAATGACAGGTAAGTCTATCATCAAGGACTAATTTCCATAAAATAATCAAGGCAGTACCGAGAAAATCGGCACTGCCTCTTTATCTATGTACGTTGTAGGGGAGCGACGCAATTTCCGCTTTGCAGAAATACGACGTCCCGCTTTTCAACGCTGCGCATTATATTAAAATTTGTTTGTCTGTTCCAAGTGTTTATCTATCCTATTTCAGCGGGTCAAGCCCTTTAGCCATTATGCAGTAGGTACTGCCGTATGGGTTCGGTATGGGTGGCATTCTGCTCACATGAAACTCTTTTGGCAAACCACGGCTGTCACATGGGAAACTCATGGTCACACAAGTGCCTTTGCCGATCTCGCTGCGATAGCTTAGTTCACCGTCAAAACGGTCGCAAAAGCATTTTGCCAGTGCAAGCCCCAACGCCTCGCTGCTACTGTATTTCTGGAATGTGCCAAATGGCGTGATAGCCGCCTGCCATACATCGTCTGTCATGCCATTGCCGTTATCACTTACTGACAGTATTATCCTGTCGTCCTCGGTTTTTAGGATAAGCTCCACCTGCCGCTGTTCCTTGTCATTGTACATATATGCGTTCACAAGCAGATTTACAAGCACATTTTTAATAAGGCTTTTGTTTGTTTCAAAATAAATGCACGGGTCAATGGAGTATCTGAAAATACATCCGTCCTCCTCAAGCAAATTGCCTTCTTCGTCGCATACCTCACCGCATATGTCTGATAGGCTCTGATATTCAGTTGTGAAATTGCCACTGAAATATTTTGCAAGTTCTGTCATGTTCACCGTTGCGGAAAATGTCTTTAGTATACGAAGCCTTGCCTCATGGTCAAAATGCTCATATTCAGTGCCGGCTTTTGAAGAGAAGGATTTCTTTTGGCTGTCAAGCATCGCTAACATTTTAGAAAGCTCCATCCTTATGTTGCCGAGAAAATTCGATTTGAAGCGTAAATATCCAGACTTGTCCGAAAGACGTTCTATGTCCATGCAGGAGTAATAGTGTATGAGATAATTCGTTATAATGCCATTATCTCTCAGTGGTTCAAACCGCATTGCCGCCGAGTCTGCAAACCTGCCCTTATATTCAAAGGTAGCTGTCTTTTCAACAGGCAGAATGAAAGCGTTTTCCGGAGTATCGCATAAAGCAGAAATATCTATAACATCAGGCAGATCACCATGATTTTTCCAAATGACATTAAGCTCAGCGTCAGTGAGGATAATGTTTTCCCCAGACTGAGCGTATATCTCTTTCACAGAAGATGTCAGTTCCACTTTGTTAGCCTGCCTTTCATAAAGATCTCATGTAAATATTATAACCTAAACTGTCGGGGTAGTCAATAAAAAATCATCAATATTTGATCATATTTTAAAGAATTTAGCAGTGCTTTGACGGATCAAGACTCAGATGGCTTTACGGTGAAGTTTTAAGGCAACACCGCACAAAGCCCGCCTGACGGCTTTGCACGCCATCTGCTTGCGGATTTTCCGTCATATCACACAAAAATCCCTTGACATATGACAGTATGCCTGCGGAATTTTTATGTGACCTGACGAAAAAATCTGACTACGCATCTGACGCACAATCTTTGTGCGGTATTGCCTTAAAGAAAAAAAGTTCTAAGTTTTTTGTAAAAACACTTGCAATGTATAGAAAAATGTAGTATAATAAATACAGAAAAATTTTTAGGAGGTAAATTAATTATGGCAGTTAAAGTCGCAATTAATGGTTTTGGACGTATTGGACGTCTTGCATTCAGACAGATGTTTGGCGCAGAGGGCTACGAGGTAGTTGCAATCAACGACCTGACAAAGCCTTCAATGCTCGCTGATCTTCTTAAGTATGATACAGCTCAGGGCGGTTACTGTGGTAAGATCGGTGAGAACCTTCACACAGTATCAGCTGACGATGAGGCTAATACTATCACTGTTGACGGCAAGACTCTTCAGATTTATGCAGAAAAGGACGCTAAGGATTGTCCTTGGGGCAAGCTTGGTGTAGACGTAGTTCTCGAGTGCACAGGCTTCTATACATCAAAGGCTAAGAGCCAGGCTCACCTCGATGCTGGTGCTAAGAAGGTAGTTATCTCAGCTCCTGCTGGTAACGACCTCAAGACTATCGTTTACTCAGTAAACGAGAAGACACTTACAGCAGACGATACAATCATTTCTGCTGCATCTTGCACAACAAACTGTCTTGCTCCTATGGCTAATGCTCTTAACAAGTATGCTCCTATCCAGAGCGGTATCATGAGCACTATCCATGCTTACACAGGCGACCAGATGATCCTTGACGGTCCTCACAGAAAGGGTGACCTGAGAAGAGCAAGAGCTGGTGCTGCAAACATCGTTCCTAACTCAACAGGTGCTGCAAAGGCTATCGGTCTTGTTATCCCAGAGCTTAACGGCAAGCTCATCGGTTCTGCACAGAGAGTTCCAGTTCCAACTGGTTCAACAACAATCCTTACAGCAGTTGTAAAGGGTGCTGACGTAACAGTTGAAGGCATCAACGCTGCTATGAAGGCTGCATCTTCTGAGTCATTTGGCTACAACGAGGATCCAATCGTTTCTTCTGACGTTATCGGCATGAGATTTGGTTCACTCTTCGATGCTACTCAGACAATGGTATCTAAGATCGCTGATGACCTCTATGAGGTACAGGTAGTTTCTTGGTACGACAACGAGAACTCTTACACATCACAGATGGTAAGAACAATCAAGTACTTTGCTGAACTTGCATAATCTGCACAGCCAAAACTAAATTGCTTACTAAAGACCGCTTCATCATGAGGCGGTCTTTTTTTGCGTATGTATACAACAAAGGTGAGCAAAAATGGGTAAACACTGTTAGTCCCTACGATTTATATTACACAAATGTAGGGGCGACCTTTGGTCGTCCGCTTGCCAATCGCAGCCTTATGGCAACACAAAAAAAGGACGAACCCCAAGTTCGTCCTTTTGTCGTTCATATCAGAAACCACGTCCTCCGCCATGACCTCTGCCAAAGCTCATTCCCGTGGAATTAGAAGTAACAATGCCGTCAATAGTCACGGTTTCCGACTGCGACCCTGCCGTAATGGTGTAGGTTTCGCCTTCCTTCAGGTCAGCGGTTGTGAATACAACGCTCTGCCAAGTCTTTGTAGGGGTAAAGCTTAAGATCTCCTTGCCGTCACTGTCAGTGATAGTCAGTTTTTCGTTTGCTGAAACTGTCGAACCAAGATCGTGCAGAACACTGTATTGTGTGGAGCTGTCACCGAAGCCTTCTTCCATTCCAACTGCACCACAGGCGATGAGCGTTCCCCCTGTTACAGTTGCAGTGCCGTTGTAGTCAAGTGCACCGTTGCCACCGTTAGTAGGTCCGCAAACGTAAACTGTACCGCCTGCCATTGTGAAGTTGCCATTTGAGTCAAGTCCGTCGCCGTCAGCGTCAATGGTTACAGTTCCTCCGTTGATGTTAAGTTCAACACCGTCCTGTGACGAGAATTGGTCAGCATCCATTCTGTCTGTTGATCCAGTGTCGCTTCCGCCTGCGCAGTTTATTCCGTCATCGCTTGCTACCACTGATATGGTGCCACCGTCTATTGTTACGATAGACCCCTCGATACCCTCGTAGCTCTTTGTGATGTCTACAATGCCGTCTGATATGGTCAGATTTCCGTCAGCGTGCATTCCATTGTCACCCGATGCCGCAGAAATGTTTCCCCCTGTTATAACAATGTTTCCGTTGCTGTGTACTGAATCGTCTGCCGAATCTATCTTGAACTCGCCGTCGCTTATGTTTACCTCGCTGCCTGCCTTTAAAGCCTTTGCAGATGTTGAAGTGCTGTCCGTTGTATCTGTGCTGTCAGTGGTCGTGTTAGCAGCAGTTTCTATGGTAAGCCCTGTGTCGTCAGACGTAGGCATTGCAGGCGGTTTGCCTCCCGTGCCGTTTCCGTTATCGTCAGGTCTGCCCATTCCGTTCGGACCACCACCACCGTTGCTCATGTTGTTCTGCCAATTTCTGTTTGGCGTGCCGTCAGACTTCATAGAAGCGTTTGCACTTCCACCGCCTGTGGTGATGTCAAAGCTTCCGCCCTCGATAGAAAGCACAGTTTCCGCCTCGAATGCGTCATTGTTTGCGACTACTGTGAAGCTTCCCCCTGTCACGCTTATAAAGCCTTTGTCAGAAGCCTCTGTGTTAGTGGATTTTATGCCGTTCGTGCCTGCGGAAATGTTGACTGTTCCGCCAGATATCTTAACACTGTCCTTGCCTTCCATAGCGGTTGAAGCCGAGGTCACATTGATATTTCCGTCAGTGATAACAAGATCGTCCTTTGAAACTATGCCGTGCTTGTAGTTTGCATTCACAGTAAGTGTACCGCTGCCGTTTATAGTAAGGTCGGCTTTGGAGAAAATAGCACCGTCTGTGTTGCTGTCATCTTCTCCTAAAGAGTAGCTTGCACTGTCCGTCAAAACGTTCTCTGTGCCGTCCTCCAGCACGATATAAACTTTTTTAGCTTTGCTCACAAGCAGGGGAGCGTTGTCAGCACAAGTTATGTCAACTCCATTGAAAATAAGCTTTATTTCAGCCGTCTTGTCCGCTGAAACGATTATCCTGCCGTTGGTCGCCGTGCCTGAAAGAATGTAAGTGCCTGCCTGCGAAATGGTAACAGTTTCCCCCTCAGCGGTCGCACCCTCACCGTCTATAGCTGCACTGCCATCAGCAAATGTAATCCCTATTGAGCTTTCCTCGTCATATCCAACGTCAATGTCCTCTGCCGCAATGCTTGCGTCAATGTCAGACTTTGCCGACTGAGAAACACTGTTTGTGGTCTGTGAAGAACTTGCACTCTCTGAACAGCCTGAAAAAGCCGTGACCGTGATAAAAAACGCCGCCGTGATAGCTGCCAGCTTTTTAGTGTCCGAAATTTTCATGAAAAATACCCCCTTGTATGGTAAAAAAGGTTGAAAAAACCGCACAAGACCGCTTTAGCCTTGTGCGGTTTTGCTTATGGATACTTTTGTTATTTTGTCAGAATGATTGTTCCTCAATGTCTGCTGCCACTGCACACATTATCTCAAGGTTGCCGTTTCTGCATCTAAGTTCGTCAATAAGCTGCTTTTCGTTAGCATCACCCTTTAGCTCTATGCGATATCTCAGCTTGAAAAGGCTTCCCATATTTGTGGTCTTTACCGAAACAAGCTCACATTCTGAAAGATACTTTTCAAATATATCGTCAAATACCTCAGTGTAATCAAGGCTTTCAGGGATAGTGATACTAAGATCCTTGTGACCCGACTTCTTTTTGCCAATAGGCAGAAGCGTGTAAATAATGTTCAGCAGGCTCACGCACACAGCAAGCATAAGAGCCAACGCCAAGTGGTTCGTGCCCGTCGCAAGACCAACCGCCATTGAAAGGAATATAGCACAAATGTCCATTGCACTTCCCGGTACAGAACGGAATCTTACCAAGCTGAATGCACCCATAACAGCCACACCAGTACCGATGTTTCCGTTTACAAGCATTATCACTACCTGTACTATCACAGGCAGCAAAGCAAGCGTCATCATAAAGCTTTTTGTCTTTTTCTGCCTAAAGTTGAATGCAAACGCTATTATAAGACCAAGCACCAAAGACGCCGCAGTGCAGAAAATAAATTCGTTTGTAGTTATCGCCGCCACGGTCGTTTCAGTGGTGGTCACAGTAGTAGCCGCAAGAGTAGTTGAATTAAGCACAGCTTATCACCTTACCTTTATGTATTTTTTCAGAAAACTCGTTAAGATACGCAGTTCCGTATTTTGAGAATGACGCAGGATATATCTCCAGTTCATCAAGTATAGCCGATAACCAAAGTGGCATAGCATTTGGTATCTTTATCTCCATTACCCTCATGCCAGCAGGCAGAAGCTCTTTTCCCCATATGCCCTTGTCAAGCTCCTTTTGCTCCTCACGGTAAAGAATGTGCGTGTCAAAGGTCAGCCTAAGGGACGGGTCTTCCGCACCGCAGTAAGCAAGCCTGTCATAGCTAAGATACATAGCAGGAGCAATGCCCTCATAGAATTTGAGAAAATATTTCAGCTCGTTCTCTATCTGCGGATTATCATGAGGTACCTCTTTGCCTGCAAAGAAATCACGGGTCTGTGCAAGAGTCATTTCAATACGCCTCTTATAGACCACACCCTTGTATTTCTTTTTAAGCTCCACAAAGACCATGTCTTCATCATTAGGTACGCCGTAGCTCCTCACTCTCAGCTTTTCCTTGTAAACAGGCTTTTCAATGGAGTTTCTCACAAGCTGATGACTTGGTGTGTCATAATATATGTTGCAGATAGTGCTTTTGTAATATCTGTCTTTGACAAAATGCCCATCGAGCTTTTTTATAAGCTTTTCATAAGTCGGTTCATCAACGATATATTTTTTCTCTATCCGTCTGAACACTTCCTGATTGCCATTCATATCCACGCCTCTTTTCGTGATTTTTTCGTATGCTTCGTGTAAACTTTCCTTTGATTAAAAGTATATATGAATAACTTTAAATATAGCTAAACCTTATATGTATTTTGTGTGAATGTTTATGAATATTGCAAAATACCATATATTTGTATACAAAAAACGGGTGAACTTCTGTCCACCCGTGGAAATTATTTTGCACTATATTATTCCGCAATAGCCTTGTGGAAGATCTTCTTACCCTTTTTGATAACAACAGGCTCAGAGAGATCAACAAGACCCTTAGGGTCAGTGAACTTCTCGCCATTCACTGCAATACCGTTCTGTGTAACAAGACGTCTAGCCTCGCCATTTGAAGGGCAAAGTCCGCACTTAACGAGAAGCGTAAGAATACCTATCTTGCCGTCAGTAAGATCAGCCGCCGCAATAGTCGTGCTAGGCATATCGTCGCTGTTTCCACCGCCTGCAAAAATAGCCTTTGCCGCAGCGTCAGCCTTGTCAGCCTCCTCCTTGCCGTGAACAAGCTTTGTCAGCTCGTAAGCCAAAAGCTCCTTAGCCTTGTTGTATTCAGCACCCTCCATGTGTTTCTCCATTTCCTCTATCTCCTCGATAGGAACGAATGTGAGCATCTTCAGGCACTTGATAACATCAGCGTCGCCAACGTTTCTCCAATACTGATAGAACTCGTATGGAGAAGTTTTTTCAGGGTCGAGCCATACTGCGCCCTTTTCTGTCTTGCCCATTTTCTTGCCCTCAGAGTTGAGCAGGAGAGTGATAGTCATTGCATAAGCGTCCTTGCCAAGCTTCTTTCTAATAAGCTCAGTGCCGCCCAGCATATTAGCCCACTGATCGTCACCGCCGAACTGCATATTACAGCCGTAATCCTGGAAAAGTCTGTAGAAATCGTAGGACTGCATTATCATGTAGTTAAATTCAAGGAAAGTAAGACCCCTTTCCATTCTCTGCTTGTAGCACTCGAATGTAAGCATCTTGTTTACAGAGAAGCAAGCGCCAACGTCACGAAGTACGTCCACATAATTAAGGTCGAGAAGCCAATCGCCATTGTTTACGATAATAGCCTTGTCATCAGAAAAATCAATGAAGTGTGACATCTGCTTTTTGAAACATTCAACATTGTGGTTGATAGTTTCCTTTGTCATCATTTTTCTCATATCTGTTTTGCCTGACGGGTCGCCTATCATAGCCGTACCGCCTCCGATAAGAACGATAGGCTTGTTGCCTGCCATTTGCAAACGCTTCATAAGACAAAGCGCCATAAAGTGACCAACGTGTAGAGAATCAGCAGTTGGGTCAAAACCAATGTAGAAAGTAGCCTTACCAGCGTTGATAAGCTCCTTTATCTCCTCCTCGTCAGTGAGCTGAGCGAGAAGACCTCTTCTTTTCAGTTCTTCAAATACTGTCATTTTTCATACCTCCGTATTATTTTTTTGCGGTACATAAATAAAAAAATCCCCTGACAGAATATCTGTCAGAGGACGAATTATCGTGGTACCACCTCAGTTTATCGGGGAAACTCCCGACCTTACAGGCTCAGCAGAAAGCGAAGCCATAGCACGGTAACGTGTGCAAACCGTTTCGCCTTACGCAAAAGCTTTCTCAGCGAACAGCTCAGGAATGTATTCACACTTTGTAGAAATGCTTTCTCGCACCGACCGAAAGCTCTCTGAAATTTCGCAAAAGGCTACTTATTTCCGTCATAGCATTTAAACCTATTGATATGACTATAGCACACTTTCACCCTTTTGTCAACCCCTTTTTGCTAGAAGTGAGGAATGAGGAGTGAGGAATGAGGAATGAGGAATGAGGAATGAGGAATGAGGAATGAGGAGTGAGAAATGAGGAATGAAGGTATCGCCTGCGGCGATGATTATTGTAGGGGCAAACTTTTTACCCCTGCATTATCCCCCACTTTTTTAAAGAATTAACTTATTCGTCTACAATTGTACAAAAACATATGATATAATAAAATTTATATGATTTTATTTAGTTGGGAGAAAGAAAAATGCTGAAGCTTTTTAGGTATCTGAAAAACTATAAAAAAGAAAGCATAATCGGTCCGCTGTTTAAGCTTATCGAAGCCTGCTTCGAGCTTGCAGTGCCACTCGTTATGGCTAATATCATTGACGTGGGTATAAAAAATCAAGATAAGCCCTACATCTATAAAATGGGCGGCGTGCTTGTTCTCCTCGCCTTCTGCGGACTCGCGTGTTCGCTGACTGCTCAGTATTTTGCTGCAAAAGCGTCATTGGGCTTTGGAACAGCCCTCAGACGTGACCTTTTCAAGCATATCAATTCACTGTCCTATGCGGAAATAGACAGCGTTGGAAGCCATACCCTCGTCACACGAATGACAGCGGATATCAATACCGCTCAGCAGGGCGTGAATATCCTCCTTCGTCTGTTTCTTCGTTCGCCTTTTATCGTTTTAGGCTCAATCATAATGGCATTCTCTATCTCAGTGAAGCTTACCCTTATCTTCCTGATAATCGCACCTTGCCTTGCCTATGTTATCTACCTTATAATGCACATCACTATCCCGCAGTATAAGAATATCCAGAAAAAGCTGGATAAAACTAACCTTATGACAAGCGAAACTCTCACAGGTGCAAGAGTTATCAGAGCATTTTCCCGTCAGAAAGACGAGGAAAAAGAGTTCGCTGATAATACCGAAGAGCTCAAACGTCAGCAGATTATCGCAGGAAGAATTTCCGCCCTTATGAACCCTGCCACCTATGTTATCGTAAACTTCGCTATCATCGCTATCATTTGGTTTGGCGGCAAAACAGTTTATTCAGGCTCTATCTCACAGGGCGAAGTGATAGCCCTTGTAAACTATATGAACCAGATACTCTTGGCACTCCTTGCTATGGCGATACTCGTTACAAATATCACCAAAATGCAGGCTTCCGCTATCAGAATAAATGACGTTTTCGCTGTGGAGCCAAGTGTATCCGATAAGAATAATAAGCCTGTCGCAACTGACGGTAATGCCCCATGCGTAGAGTTTAGGAACTGTTTCTTCTCGTACGCATCAGCCGAAGCCGACTCCCTTTCGGATATAAGCTTCAAAGTCATGAAAGGCGAAACTATCGGTATAATCGGCGGTACAGGCTCAGGCAAGACCTCTCTTATCAACCTTATCCCAAGGTTCTATGACGTCCGTCAGGGCGAAGTCCTTGTTGACGGCGTTGACGTAAAAGAGTACCCATTCTCACAGCTCAGAGGTATGATAGGCATTGTTCCTCAGAAAGCCGTCCTCTTTAAGGGTACTATAAGACATAATATGCAGTGGCGTGATAAAAACGCCACGGACGAGGATATCTGGAACGCTCTTGATATCGCTCAGGCGAAAGATTTTGTAGAGAAAAAGCCTGATAAGCTTGACGAGATGATCTTGCAGGAGGGCAAGAACCTCTCAGGCGGTCAGCGTCAAAGACTTACCATTGCAAGAGCATTGGTTGGTGATCCTGAGATACTCATTCTCGATGACTCAGCCTCCGCCCTTGACCTTGCCACAGATGCAAGACTAAGAAAAGCTATCCACGAAAAAACAAGCGGCATGACCGTTTTCATAGTTTCACAGAGGATCTCATCTATAAAAAGTGCCGATAAGATAATCGTTCTTGACGATGGCAAAATAGCAGGTATCGGCACTCATTCAGAGCTTTATAAGGGCTGCGAGGTATATAAAGAAATATGCCTTTCACAGCTTTCAGAAAAGGAGGCGCAGGCAAATGGCTAAACAAAGCACAAAAAACAAGCTTGATACCTCCGCTCTCAGACCGCTTCTCAGATACGCAAAACCTCATATGTGGCTGTTCGTCCTGTCTATGGTCTTTGCAGTCATAACCGTTGCCACCACCCTTTATGCTCCTATCCTCGTGGGCAACGCTGTTGACCTTATCATAGCCAAGGGACTTGTAGATTTTGACGGAATTATCAATATCATCATCAAGCTTGGCGTAACAGTCACCGTAACAGGCATTGCCCAGTGGCTCATGTCACTTTGTACAAATAAGATAACCTATTGCGTGGTAAGAGATATCCGAAACGATGCTTTCGCAAAGCTCCAAAAGCTACCCCTTTCTTATATCGACTCCCACCCTCACGGTGATATAATCAGCCGTATAATCTCCGACTTGGAGCAGGTGTCAGACGGACTTCTCATGGGCTTTTCACAGCTCTTTACAGGCGTATGTACAATTTTTGGTACACTTGGCTTCATGCTCTCCATAAACGTGAAAATAACCCTTATCGTGGTTATCCTCACTCCGCTTTCCCTATTTGTCGCAAGATTTATCGCCAAGAACACATTCAAGCTTTTCCACCAGCAATCAGTTGCAAGAGGCGACATGACCAGCCTTGTTGAAGAAATGACAGGCAATCAGAAGGTAGTAACAGCATTCGGCTATCAGGAAGAAGCTGAGGAGCAGTTTGAAGAAGTGAACCTGAAACTCCAGAAAGTTGGACTTAACGCCACATTCTTCTCCTCACTCACCAACCCATGCACACGTTTTGTAAACAACCTCGTCTACATGGCTGTCGGTATCGTGGGCGCACTCTCTGTAATAAAAGGCGTGGGCTTTACAGTTGGTAACCTTAGCTGTTTCCTAACCTATGCAAATCAGTATACAAAGCCTTTCAATGAAATATCAGGCGTTATCACCGAGCTTCAAAGTGCATTCGCTTCTGCAAAGCGTGTCTTTGAGGTCATAGACGAAACAGAGGAGATACCTGACAGCTCTAACGCTACTGTCCTTACCTCCGTTGACGGAACATTAGACGTTGACAACGTGTCATTCAGCTATGTGCCTGATGTGAAGCTTATCGAGAATTTTAACCTCCATGTAAAGAGCGGTCAGCGTACAGCTATCGTAGGACCAACAGGCTGTGGCAAGACCACCATGATAAACCTCCTTATGAGATTTTACGACACCGACAGCGGCGAGATACGCATAAGCGGCGAGCCTATAAAGGATTGTACCCGTGACTCCATGAGAAGTATGTACGGCATGGTCTTGCAGGAAACGTGGCTGAAAACAGGCACCATAAGAGAGAACCTCTGTTACGGCAAGCCTGACGCCACCGAGGAAGAAATGATAGCCGCCGCCAAGTCAGCCCATTGTCACGGCTTTATAAAGCGTCTGCCAAAGGGCTATGATACCGTTATTTCAGACAGCTACAGCACTATCTCCGCAGGACAGAAACAGCTTCTCTGTATCGCACGAGTAATGCTCTCCCTGCCGCCAATGCTCATTCTGGACGAAGCTACATCGTCTATAGATACCCGTACCGAGATATTGGTACAGCGTGCCTTTGAGAAAATGATGCAGGGAAGAACGAGCTTTATAATCGCCCATAGACTTTCTACTATCAAGAACGCAGATACTATCATAGTAATGGATTCGGGACACATAGTAGAGCAGGGAAGCCATGACGAGCTTATGGCAAAGAACGGCTTCTACGCCAACCTCTATAACTCCCAGTTTGCTGTGACCTGATCCCAGCGTTTGTTTATAAAAACCTGATATAGGGGCGGCCTTTGGTCGCCCTTTTGTATTTTGCCCTATTTTTTTATCCCGTCCGTCTTTTCGATCCCTCCATTACCCCACCCTTATTTTTATCATAAAAATTATTGACTTTTATCTTAAAATTGTTGTATAATGTTATATATTTCACGGGATATACACAATCGTGTTTTATAATGTATAGTAACGAAAACCTAAGGAGTGCCTATGTTCGGATATGTCCGCCCTTTCAAACCCTATATGCGAATGTTTGAATATGATATCTATAAAGCTGTCTACTGCGGACTCTGTAAGGATATGGGCAGGCGCTATGGCTTTGTGACACGCTTTACCCTTAGCTATGATTTCGCATTTCTCTCCCTTATGGATCTCTCTGTGAGGGGAGTAAAGCTTGACGCAGAAAAGCAACGCTGTATCGCACACCCTCTTAAAAAGACTATGTGCGCAAAGTGTACCTGTAATCTTAAATATACGTCCTCAGCCGCCGTGATACTCACATATCATAAGCTCCGTGACGATATAGCCGATAAAGGGCTAAAAGGCAAGCTTGCCGCATTTGCACTTCTGCCTTTTTTCAAAAAGCCCTATAAGAAAGCGGCTCGCCTTTATCCGGATCTTGCACCTGCCGTTGAAAACGCAATGGAATTGCAAAATAAAATAGAGCGTGAAAAAACAGCAGGCATAGACCTTGCCTGCGAGCCTACCGCACTTATGATGCAAGCCGTTGCAGGCGGACTTACAAGCAAGCATGACCAACGCCGACCGCTCCTTGAACGATTCGGCTACCTTCTCGGCAGATTTATCTATATCTGCGACGCTCTTGACGACCTGCCCGACGACCACGAGAGTGAAAGCTACAATCCGCTCCTTGCAAAATTTCCACCCACCGAGGGCATAAATGCTGACTATCTGAAACAAGTCCACGCCTTTTGCGATGACAGCATAAACTTCACACTGGGCGAAATGGCAGATATCTATGTGAAGCTCAATCTTAAAAGATATCGTGATATACTTGATAATATCGTGTATCTTGGACTTAAGAATGTCTATACTCAAATAAGAAGCGGAAAATTCCGCAATAACAGGAAAGGAAATAACGATCAATGATCTCCAAAGACCCTTATAAAATTTTAGGCGTATCCCCAACAGCTTCAGACGCTGAAATAAAATCAGCTTATAAAGAGCTTGTGAAAAAATATCACCCCGATCAGTATCAGGATAACCCCCTAGCTGACGTAGCTGAGGAGAAAATGTCCGAGATAAACGCCGCCTACGATCAGATCATGACTTCAAGACGTGGGGGAGGATACCAGTCCGCAGAAAGCGGCTATGACGGCTATGCCTCTTCGCAGGGCTTTGACTCAGGCTATATCAGAAGCCTTATCCAAAGCGGAAGCTATACTCAGGCAGATCAGATACTTGATAATGTGTCCTCCTCGGAAAGAAATGCCGAGTGGTATTTCCTTAAAGGCACTATCTGCCACCGCAGAGGCTGGCTCAATGAGGCTTATAACAACTTCACAAGAGCCGTCCAGCTCGACCCTAATAACATGGAGTATCAAAGCGTGTTAGCCCAGATGAACAGACAGCGAAGCGGCTATATGAGCGGCAACCCAACTCAGGGCTACCAAGCAGGCGGCATGAGCGGCCCTGACTGCTGTTCCTCCCTTTGCTGTGCAGACTGCTGCTGTGAAATGATGGGCGGCGACCTTATACCGTGCTGCTAAATAATCATGAGAAATAAAATAGCTTTTCGAGTGGCACTTGGCGGCATATGCTCTGCTGTCTGCCTGCTTTTGATGTTTTCAAGCAGCTTTTTGCCCATGCTCGATTATACTATCCCGACCTTCGCCGGCTTCATGATGGTTGTGATGATAGTGGAGGTGGATAAAAACTGGGCGATAGCCACCTATTGTGCAGTGAGCCTGCTGAGCATTTTCGTAACCCCAAATTATGAAGCAACCCTGCTTTTCATATTGTTCATGGGGTATTATCCAATACTTAAATATTATCTCGACCAAAAGAAAAACCGCCTATTGGTGTGGGCAATAAAGCTTGCAGTGTTCAATGTGGCGATAGTCATCTTCTTTTTGGCATTTCAGTATATCTTTACTTCGGTGGATATGCTCGAGGGCATGGAGATGTTTGGCAAGTATGCCGTGCTTGTTCTGTGGGCGGCGGCGAACCTGTTTTTCTTTATTTATGACTATGCCCTCACACAGTTGACAGATATGTACATAAATTGGTTTAGGAAAAAAATACTCAGAAGAAAATGACGGTGACGTTTTTATGAACGAAGAACAAGAGAAAGAAATATTAAACGAGGCGAAAATACAAACTGCAAGGCACAAGAAAAAAATACAGATAATAAGCCTTGTTGCAATAATAGCGGTCATAGCAATGGCTATAGTGGCGTGTATACCTCTTATAAAAGCGCTTCACAGCAAGGCAGGCATTGCGGCCTTGGAGCGTAAACTAGATAACTACAGTGGCATTGTGGGAGTGCTTATCTTTACTTTCATACAAGCTCTTCAAGTGGTCATAGCGGTCATACCGCCTATACAAGTGGTGGGTGGAGTGCTGTTCGGCTGGTTCTGGGGCGGGTTGCTATCATTCTTAGGTACGCTCCTTGGCACAATGGCAATATTCGTGCTTGTGAAAAAATTTGGCAGACCGATAGTGGAAGCCTTTGTTGACGAGAAACAGCTAAAAAAATTCAAATTCCTGCAAAATGAGAAAAAGCTAACCGTTATCCTTATAATCCTCTATCTCATACCGGGAATACCCAAGGACGTTATCTCATATATCGTCCCCCTGACTCCCATAAGCAAGAAGGATTTTTTCTATTATGTCATGCCTTGCAGACTTCCGGCAATAATGCTCTCCACGATTTTGGGGAGCAATGTAAAAAGCGGTAACTTCACGGTTGCTCTTGTGGTGCTTGGAGTAGCTCTAGTAGCAGGTATCGTTGGCTTTTTGTTTAAAGATGTTATAGTGAATAAAATGAAACAACATAAGAAGAACAAATAAGTAAAGTTGCACAAAGTTGAGTTTAGATGAAAAAAATATAAAAAAGTGCTTGACAAAAGGCTCTTGTAGTGGTATAATAAATATCGTTGATTGAGCGGTAAGCTTGAAAGACCACCAAAAAAGCCTGGTCAGGCAGTATGCGGGTGTAGTTCAGTGGTAGAACTCCAGCCTTCCAAGCTGGTCATGTGGGTTCGATTCCCATCACCCGCTCCAATATATCTTAAACTTTTATCCGAGTTTGAGATATCAATGAGTACAGTATGCGTCATTAGCTCAGTTGGATAGAGCAACCGCCTTCTAAGCGGTAGGTCACTGGTTCGAATCCAGTATGGCGTACCATTAAACTCGTTCCAGATGAAAATCTGCTGCGAGTATTTTCTTCTAATATGTATGGTGGGTATAGCGTAGCTGGCCTAACGCGTCAGTTTGTGGCACTGAAGACCGTGAGTTCGAATCTCACTACCCACCCCACTGAATACGTTCTGCATTATGCAGAGCGTATTTTTTTTTTGTTTACATATCGCAGGGCGACCTTTGGTCGCTCGTTTTTTATGTACCTACGACAATGACCTATATCCTACCGACTTGAAATATATCCCACCTGCAAATAGACAGAAAAAGGACGGCAACTTAAAAGCTGCCGCCCCGATCCAGAGGTTATATATTTTATAAAGCGAAATTTTTGTTGTAAACAGCCTCGGCTATCCTGAATGTTTCGTCATCAAGTGCAGGAACAGCGTCAGCAGTAATCAAGGCGGCACCTCTCTCAAAAGCGTCCTCCGCAATGCCATCGGCACCATGCTGAATAACAACGCTTCGTAACTCAGAGCAATCCACGAAAGCCTTTGCGCCAAGCTTCTTCACAGATGATGGGATAACAACTTCTCTCAAAGCATTACAGCCACGGAAAGCCTCGCTTCCAACATAAGCGATCTTGCCTGATATTCTCACCGTCTTAACTACAGTATTCTGAGCAAACGCTCTCTTGCCTATTCTGCTAACGGAATCAGGAAGATAAACGCTCTCGAGCTTCTCACAAAGTGCAAATGCACACTCGCCTATCTTTCTTACAGATCCTGCGAACTCAACCTTTTTCAGAGCAGAGCAGCCGAAGAATGCGTAGTCGCCAACAGCCTCGATTCCAAATGGTATAGAGACCGCTTCCAGACCTGAGCAGAATGTGAAAGCATTCTCTGCGATCTCGATCATAGCTGTCGGTATCTCAAGCTCTCTCAGAGAAATGCAGTTCTGGAAAGCTCCGTTTCCTATGGAAACTATATTTTCATTAAGACAAATTTCTTTCATTGAAGAGCAGAAACCGAATGCAGACTCACCGATCTCTCTTACGCTCTCAGGCAGGTCAGCTCTCTCCAAACTGTCGCAATTGTAGAATGTGAATGGCAGTATCCTTTCCACACCGTCAGGTATAGTCGCAAATCTCAGAGATTCACAACCGCAGAATGCCATCTCACCAATAAACCTTACGCTCTCAGGTATAGTCACATTCACCAGTGAACAGCATTTGTAAAATGCCTTTCTTCCGATGATAACAACGTCCTTTGAGATAACAGCACATTTAAGGTCGTAAAGATGTGCGAAAGCACCGCCTGCAACAGCTATGACCTTTTTGCCACGAAGCTCAAAAGGAAGCTCCAGCACTTCGATATGGCTGTCACCGCAGTATCCAGTGATAATACACATATCGTCAGCCGTAACATATTTAAAACAGCCCGAGATCTTCTCGCTGCTGATACTGCTGCTTGCAGTTACACCAACGCTCTCAAGTGCTTCTTTGAAACCATTGTCGCCCATAAAATTAATGCTTTTCATCAGCGTGACCTCCATTATACCCACTATAAATATATACCTCGTAACTGAACTTAAACGTTTTCTGTATTTTCTAATGAAATTATACTACAGTAAACTATGTTTGTCAATGGTATTCGCAATATTTTATTTATAAAAAATTAATTTTCAGAACTTTTTCACTGATTGTGAACGGCTTTTTTGTCACTTTTCACAATTAATTTACGCAAAATAATTTTAGTTTTCACATATCGTTCTCAATCTTTGAGAATGCTGTAATTTTATAGTAGCAAACGTTTTCGCAAGTGATGCAAAAGACTAATACCAATTTGTAGAATTTTCTTGATTAAATCGACCAAACCATAAGATGATGTTTTTCTTATATTTGTAAGATTGTCATAAATTATATTTATATAATATTAATAAATAATGATATGCTGTTCATGATAATGCAAGAAAGCACCAACAACTGCATTAAAATAGGAGATTAATATACTAACGATAAACAAAAATGTATAATATTATCATAAAGGTTTACAAAATAGAAACTTAATTATTACAGATTGTAATAATTTACGGTGTATAATAGTATAAATGAAATCGTATAAGTACATGAATACAAAAACCGGAAAGGACTGATCCGTTATCAACATAATAAGAAAAATAACAGCAGTGATAATTTCATCAGTTATAATGATAAGCTTTGTGGCATTTGCACCGCAGGAATCCGCTAAGACTTATGTGAATGTTATAACAGCTTCTGCCGCTGACTTGATGACAAAACCTGTTTTGATAAAAAGACAAGCGTATTCAAACAAAATAGAAGCAGGAGTAAAAAATCTCACCAGCTTTTCATCAAAGACTACATTTGAGGTCTATGTAAACGGACGCTATGTAAGAAAATATACATGGCAGGCACTTAAAAAGGATAACTATATAAATATAACCAATGACGGCAAGCTTTATCTTAAAGCTTCCACAAAATATAAAGTCACCGTCAAAGCGGTAAACGGCAGTGCCAAGTCAGAGTCATCGGTCCTCAACGTAAAGACAGCAGCAAAAACATACTATTATATAGATAAAAACGTTCAGCTTTATAGCTTTAAAAACGGTAGGTTCAAGAAATCCTCAAAAACAAAAGCCTCTGTGGCTGTGTCGGGTACTCTCACTACCGATAAAAATAAGCGTGTGGCAGGTCAGAGCAAGAATATCGGCGGAGCAAATTATGTCCTTATCAATGAAGGCGATCATAAGGGTAAGTACGTCAAGGTAGGAAAAGGTGTGAAGCGTACACCTGAGAGAAAAGCAAGAATAAAAACAGCCGTTGATTATGCCGCAAGCATGAACGGCGGAAGATATGTCTGGGGCGGAACAAAGTATAAGGCAACGGACTGCTGTGGATTGACAATGCAAGCCTATAGAAAAGCCGGTGTTAATATGTATAACAGCGTATATTCGCAGGCGAAAATGGGAAAAGCAGTGTCTTTGAAGAATATAGAAGCAGGAGACCTGATAATCTGTAATAACTATGGCCATGTAGCAATGTATATAGGCGGTGGAAAAATAGTCCATGCTATGAGTACATATTATGGGATCAGAATACAGCCTCTTGCAAATATCAAGTATTGCGGAAAGATAAACACTATCAGGAGAATACTGTAGTAAGTGAGGAGCAGAGCTAAGTGAGGAGTGAGGAGTGAGGAATGGCGGAGTCAAACCGAGCTGAACACCAACACAAAGTAGAGGAAACACCGAGCAGAGCGATCTTGCGGCATAACAAACTGTCGAATAACTGTATCGGCAAATTTTCAAATGTAAATGTAGGGGCTGGCGCCCTCGACAGCCCGATTTTGTTTGCTCGATAATACTTGCGATATCTACACAATTTTTCCTTGACAATCTCGCTGACCGGTGTTATAATAAAAAAGCAGAAAAACTGCGAAAAATCGAATAAAGTTTGCAGGGGGACCCAAGCAAAAAGCTGGGTTGAGAAGGTAAAACCTGACCCTTTGAACCTGTTGGTCAAGACCAGTGTAGGAAGCAAGTTTTGTGTAAATTTACCTCCTGCATGGTCAGGAGGTTTTTTTGTTTCCCCTTTTCCATAAGAAAGGAATAAAGTATGTTAAAATGTTTGTCAGTGGCAGGCTCGGATTGCTCCGGTGGCGCAGGTATACAAGCCGACCTTAAAGCCTTCAGCGCTAATGAAACTTTCGGCATGAGCGTTATTACCTCTGTCGTCGCTGAAAATACTACCCGTGTGCTGTCTGTTTTCAACGTACCCGTTGAGGAGATACAAAAACAGATAGACGCTGTGTTTGAGGATATCCACGTCGATGCCGTAAAACTCGGTATGCTCCCAACTGCCGAAATTATTTCAGCAGTTGCGGATAAGCTTAATGAGTATAAACCAAGTATTATCGTCTGCGATCCCGTCATGGTCGCTACAAGCGGCGACGCTCTCTCTGAGGGCGGAACTGTTTCCACCATGAGGGAAAAGCTCTTTCCTATAGTTACGCTCCTTACACCGAATATCCCCGAAGCTGAAGCTATCTCAGGCTTGGAGATAAAGAATGAAAACCATATGGAAAAAGCCGCAAGGATAATAATGGATATGGGCGTAAAAAACGTCCTCGTCAAAGGCGGTCATCTCACTGGCGACGCTGTGGATTATCTCTGTACCCCAGAGGGTGTTCATAAGCTTGTCTGCAAGCGTGTTGATTCGCCTAATACCCATGGCACTGGCTGTACTTTGTCATCTGCCATAACTGCAAACCTTGCCCACGGTATGGATATGCTCTCCGCTGTAACAAAGGCGAAAAACTATATCACCGAGGCAATAGAAAAATCATTCACAGTGGGCAAAGGACATAGCCCCGTTAATCACTTTTATGACTATTACGATTTGAAAGGAACTGTTCTATGAGAAATTATAAAACTCAAATGGAAGCCGCTAAAAAGGGTATCGTTACCCCTGAAATGGAAACAGTGGCTAAGAAAGAAAATATGGACGTAAACGAGCTTATGGCTCTTGTTGCAGCAGGTCAGGTGGCGATCCCTGCCAACGTAAACCATACTGCTCTCTCTGCCGAGGGTATCGGTAAAGGTCTTAAAACTAAGATAAACGTAAATCTCGGTATCTCAGGGGACGCTAAGAATTATGACATTGAGATGCAGAAAGTGGATATGGCTATCAAGTTCGGCGCTGAAGCTATCATGGATCTGTCAAACTACGGCAAGACCAATACTTTCAGAAAAGAGCTAGTAGCAAAGTCGCCTGCCATGATAGGCACTGTTCCTATGTATGACGCTATCGGCTACCTCGATAAAGACCTCCTTGAGATATCCGCTCAGGACTTTCTTAAGGTAGTAAAAGCCCATGCAGAAGAGGGCGTTGACTTTATGACTATCCACGCAGGTATCAACAGACGTGCAATCGAAGCTTTCAGACGTGAGGGAAGAAAAATGAATATCGTTTCCCGTGGCGGTTCACTGCTCTTCGCATGGATGATGATGACAGGCAATGAAAACCCATTCTTTGAGTATTATGACGAGGTGCTTGAAATACTCAGAGAGTATGACGTAACTATCTCACTTGGCGACGCACTCCGTCCGGGATGTCTTGCAGACGCTTCCGACGCCGCTCAGATCTCCGAGCTTATCGAGCTTGGCAACCTCACAAAGAGAGCGTGGGAAAAGGACGTTCAGGTAATGGTAGAAGGCCCTGGCCATATGGCAATGAACGAGATCGCCGCAAATATGATAATGGAAAAGAAGATATGCCATGGTGCACCTTTCTATGTACTTGGACCTCTGGTAACAGATATCGCCCCTGGCTATGACCATATCACATCAGCTATCGGCGGAGCAATAGCCGCAGCAAGCGGTGCAGACTTCCTCTGCTATGTTACCCCTGCCGAGCATCTCAGACTTCCTGACGTTGGCGACGTTAAGGAGGGCATTATCGCCAGCAAGATAGCAGCCCATGCCGCAGATATTGCAAAGGGCGTAAAGGGTGCAAGAGATATCGACGATAAAATGGCAGCGGCACGTCACAAAATGGATTGGGACGAAATGTTCGAGATAGCACTTGACGGTGAAAAGGCAAGAAGATTCTTTGAGCAGACCCCACCTGCCGACAGACATACCTGCTCAATGTGCGGCAAGATGTGTGCCGTTAGAACAACAAACATGATACTCGAGGGCAAAGAAGTGAAATTCTGCTCAGAGAAGTAGAAAACTCGATGTAGGGGCGAACGGCGTTCGCCCGCATGATATAAAAATTGAATGTCAGCTCGACAATTGTACGAAAAATCGGACAATTACATGAGAGCAGATATAAAAAGAATGTAATGTGCAAGAGGAGCGTCTTGCGAACTTTTTCATAAAAAGTATTCAGCGAGGGAACCCGTGTTTCGGGGTGAGAGGGTGCAATGGAGCACCGACCGAAAATAATTTACGTCAGACCGTGAGCGGATAGCATAGCCATGGTCTGTGCGCCGCTGGATAACTTGCTCTTTTTCGTTCGGCGGTGCGATACGATATGGAGGAATAAAAATGAAAAAGACAAACATTCACAAATTGGTATTCGCAGCAGTATTGGTAGCCCTTGCAGTGGTAGGCTCGCTTGTTTCGTTCCCTATCGGCGCTTCAAAGTGCGCACCTGTTCAGCACCTTGTAAACATAATCGGTGCAGTTTTCCTTGGACCTGCATGGGCAGTGGGCGTTGGCTTCACAGCCGCACTTCTCAGAAATCTTCTGGGACTTGGCTCTCTCCTTGCGTTCCCAGGCTCAATGGTTGGCGCATTCGTTGCAGGTATGCTCTATAAGTACATAAAGAAGCTCCCTGTCGCTTATGTCGGCGAACTTTTCGGCACATCAGTCCTCGGCGGACTTCTTGCATATCCTGTTGCAAGATTTCTCGTTGGCGCACCAGCCGCAGCAATAACAGTTTATATCCTGCCTTTCTTTGTAAGCTGTGCAGGCGGTACAGTTCTTGCTATCGTTATCGTTACAGCTCTTAAAAAGGCAAAAGTATTTGATAATTTCCTTGGCTTCTCAAAGGAGGTAAGAGCATAATGGGCACTATAATTGAAAGCTGTGCGAAAGCAGCAGACAAGGTAAGAGATATATGCCCTTTGGTGCATTGTATCACAAATTATGTTACTGTAAATGACGTTGCAAACTGCATTCTCGCCATTGGCGCTTCGCCTATCATGGCAGACGATATCGCAGAAGCAGCAGATATAACTTCTATCTCAAAGGCTCTCGTTATAAACATGGGTACTCTCAATGCAAGAACGGTCGAGTCAATGGTAGCTGCTGGAAAGAAAGCCAACGAGCTTGGCGTTCCTGTGGTTTTTGACCCGGTTGGAGCAGGCGCATCAAATTTCAGAAATGAAACTGCAAAGCGTATACTTGAAAATGTGAAAATAAGCATACTCAGAGGAAACCTTTCTGAAATGTCATATCTTGCAGGACTAGAAGTTTCCACAAAGGGTGTTGACACCTCGGAAGCTGACGAGAAAAACGACCCTGTTTCCGTTGCGAAAAAAACAGCCGCAAAGTATAACTGCGTTGCAGCTATCACTGGTGCGGTGGATACAATAACAGACGGAAAAAGAGTCGCAAGGATATCAAACGGTCACCCATATCTTTCAAAGGTAACAGGCACAGGCTGTATGACAACAGGACTTGTAGGCTCATTTGCAGGTGCTTGCGACGATATGTATACCGCCGCTGTAACAGGCATTGCAAGCATGGGCATAGCAGGCGAGTTCGCATATGAAAATGCTGGAGAGATGGGCTCAGGAAGCTTCCATATTTCTATCATTGACGCAATCAGCAAAATGAATAGTCAGGTATTTGCGGCTAAGGCTAAGATAGAAGAAGTTTAGTATTGCAATATTTCAGATTTAGTGGTATCATATCAATGTGATGCCACTAAATTTTATGTGGTGATGTTGCTTGCAGGGGCGAACAGCGTTCGTCCGTTTGCATTGCATATTATACTTTTTCATACAAAGGAGAATGAAAAATGACCGTAAGATTTGCTTGTGAAAAGGATATACCGCAGATGAACAGCTTGCTCTATCAGGTAGAGAGAGTTCATCAGCAGGGCAGACCTGACCTTTTTAAAGAGGGCGCGAAAAAGTATACTGATAACGAGCTTAAAGCTATGCTCAAGGATAAAACAAAGCCTATATTTGCCGCAGTTGATGAAAATGATGTGATGAAGGGCTACGCTTTTTGTGTGTTTCAGGAGCATAAGGGCGACAATGTTCTCACGGATATAAAGACTTTGTATATCGACGATCTGTGCGTTGATGAAAATTGCAGAGGTCAGCATATCGGCTCGGTGCTTTTCGAGGCGGTGAAGAAATTCGCTAAAGAGCAGGGCTGTTATAATGTTACTCTCAACGTGTGGGAGTGTAATCCATCGGCAAGAAAATTTTACGAAAAAGCAGGGTTGAAGCCATACAAGACAGGTATGGAAGTTATTTTATGATAAAAGATAAGAGGGTAAAAAAATGGACAAATCGAAAATTGACTACACGCTTTATCTCTGCACTGACCGTGGACTTATGTCCTGCGAAACTATCGAGCAGTCGGTAGAGGATGGCGTAAAAGGCGGCTGTACAGTTATCCAGCTAAGAGAAAAGGACTGCACTTCAAGAGAGTTCTATGAGCTTGCAGTCAGAGTAAAAAAGATAACGGACAAATACAATGTGCCGCTTATCATCAACGACAGACTTGATATCGCACAGGCTGTTGATTGTGCAGGCGTTCATCTGGGACAGAGCGATATGCCATGTGCAGTTGCAAGAAAAATCCTCGGTGAGGACAAGATAATAGGTATTTCTGCGGCAACTCTTGAAGAAGCTAAAAAAGCACAGGCAGACGGTGCAGATTACCTTGGCGTTGGTGCAATGTATGCCACCAACACAAAGACAGACGCAAGAGCTGTCACAAAGGAACAACTTGTAGAAATAAGAGCCGCTGTGGATATCCCTATCGTAATAATAGGCGGAGTTAATCAAAAAACTGTGCCGAACTTTAAGGGTATGGGTATTGACGGCGCTGCGGTAGTTTCTGCGGTGGTATCTCAGCCTGATATTGAAAAGGCGGCAAAGGATCTTCGTGAGCTTTGCGAGGATTGTTTCGGAAGATAAGATGTTGAACGGGCGGTTATTAAGATCGTCCGTTTTTTGTTTTGAAAAATGTATGATTTTGTTTTTCGATTTTACACAAATTATACATTGTGCTATTGACGATTAAGTTAAAATCGGTTATAATAAATGAAAAAGCTTTGTTTTTTTGGATTAAAACGCTAATGCGTTGAAATAGTAATGTATGTTAGGAGAGTAAAAATGAAAAAAACTAAGATCGTATGCACTATCGGACCTTCCACAGATGACGAAAACATTATGCGTGAGCTTATGAAAAACGGCATGGACGTTGCGAGATTCAATTTCTCACACTCTGACCACAGTGTTCATAAGGCTCGTTTTGAAACTGTATGCAAGCTAAGGGAAGAACTTGGCGTTAATATTGCAACTCTTCTTGATACAAAAGGACCTGAGGTAAGACTTAAAAACTTTAAGGATCACAAGCCTGTTACTATCAAGGACGGCGATACATTCACACTTACCACAAGAGAAGTGGAGGGTGACGAAACTATCTGCTCTATCACATTCCCACAGCTTCCAAAGGACGTTTCTGTAGGCACCAGAATACTTATCAATGACGGAAATATCGAGCTGAAAGCACTGAGAGTTGACAACACTGACATCGTTTGCGAAGTAATCCACGGCGGAGTTGTTTCCGACCACAAGGGTATCAACGTACCTGACGTAAACCTTTCTATGCCTTATATCTCTGACGCTGATATGGCTGACCTTGAATTTGGCGCAAAAATGGGATTTGACTATATCGCTGCTTCATTCGTAAGAACAGGCGCTGACGTTATTTATCTTAGAAAATTTACTCAGAGCCTTGGCTGGTTCAATCCTAGAATTATCGCTAAGATAGAAAACGCTCAGGGTGTTGCCAATATTGACGAGATCCTTGACGCTGCTGACGGAATAATGGTAGCAAGAGGAGATATGGGCGTTGAGATACCTTTCGAGCAGATACCTGCTATCCAGAAAGAGCTTATCAGAAAAGCCTACAACGCAGGCAAGAACGTTATTACAGCTACTCAGATGCTGGAGTCTATGATAACAAACGCACGTCCTACAAGAGCTGAGATAACCGACGTTGCAAACGCTATTTATGACGGCTCGTCTGCTATAATGCTTTCAGGGGAAACTGCCGCAGGTAAATATCCTGTTGAGGCTGTCAAGACCATGAGCCTTATCGCAGAAACGACCGAAAAGGATATCGACTATATCTCACGTTTCAAGAAAAGAGCAGATGAGAGAAATTCATCTATCACTGACGCTATCTCACACGCTACTGTTACAACTGCCCATGACCTTAATGCTGTAGCGATCCTGACAGTTACAAAGGGCGGAACAACAGCAAGAACGCTTTCAAAATTCCGTCCGAACTGTCCTATAATCGCACTTACAACTGACGATACAACATATCATCAGCTCAGCCTTTCATGGGGTATCAGAGCAGGCGTTATCGAAGAGAAAACAAACACTGACGAACTCATCAGACACGCTCTGGAGCGTTCTGTGGAGCTTGGCTATCTGAAGAAGGGCGACCTTGTCGTTATTACAGCAGGAGTACCGCTTGGAATGAGCGGAACGACAAATCTGCTCAAAGTCGAGAGAGCGTAGTTTTTAAGTGAGGAGTGAGGAATGGCAGCGCCATACCGAGCAAATCACCAACACAAAGTAAAAGCACACACGAGTGAAGCGAGCAAAAGGTACAGGGCAAAGCTCTGTCGGAGCTTGAGGCAGAGCCTTAATAGGAACAAGCCTACTAAGCGGTGCAGAAAAGCAATAGAACAATTGCAAAAAAATCAATTACAAAGCGGTGTCGGAGCGGAATGCTCTGCACCGCTTTTGTTGCAAAAAATGTTTGGGCTTTTTGGAGGCGATCACTTTTTTTATTCAAATAATTTTCCGTGAATTGGGTAACCAATTCTAACATATGAAAGAAGTATGGCGTAAGAGTAATATTTCTGAATGTGACTTGACTTTGATTTTGAAGTGTGTTATTATTTTAACATACGAGCGGTAGTATTATTAATAGGTATGCAATACTGAATATTGAGGTAATATGTGCTGCCCGAAATCTTATGTCAGGAGAGTATAAAATGGAAAGACAGTTTTATGACGAATGGGAAGGCTTTAAGCCCGGCAGATGGTCAAACACTTCTATCAATCTTCGTGATTTTATCCAGAAGAACTTCACACCATATGACGGTGACGACAGCTTCCTTACAGGCCCTACAGAAGCAACTACTAAGCTCTGGGAACAGGTAATGGAGCTTTCAAAGAAGGAGAGAGAAGCCGGCGGTGTTCTCGATATGGACACTAAGATCGTTTCTACTATCACCTCACACGGCCCTGGTTACCTTAACAAGGATCTTGAAAAGATCGTTGGTTTCCAGACTGACAAGCCTTTCAAGCGTTCTCTTCAGCCTTTCGGCGGTATCAGAATGGCTATGAATGCTTGCGAGCAGAACGGCTACACAGTTGATCCTGAAGTTGTAAAGATCTTTACTGAATATAGAAAAACTCACAATCAGGGCGTTTTTGACGCTTACACACCTGAGATGAAGCTTGCCAGACACGCTGCTATCATCACAGGCCTTCCAGACGCTTACGGCAGAGGAAGAATCATAGGCGACTACAGAAGAGTTGCTCTTTATGGTATAGACTATCTCGTTGAGGACAAGAAGGATCAGCTTGCTACTTCACTGGTAAGAATGACTTCTAAGAACATCAGACTCAGAGAAGAGCTTTCTGAGCAGATCAGAGCCCTTGGCGAACTCAAGAAGTTGGGCGAGATCTACGGCTACGATATCTCACGTCCTGCTAAGAACGCTAAGGAAGCTATCCAGTGGCTGTACTTCGGCTACCTTGCTGCTGTTAAGGAGCAGAACGGTGCTGCGATGTCACTTGGCAGAACTTCTACATTTATCGATATATACATCAAGAGAGATATGGACAGAGGTATCCTCACAGAGCAGGAGGCTCAGGAGCTTGTCGACCACTTCATCATGAAGCTCAGACTTGTTAAGTTCGCTAGAACACCTGAGTACAACTCACTGTTCTCAGGCGACCCAACTTGGGTAACAGAGTCTATCGGTGGCGTTTCTATCGACGGCGTTCCAATGGTAACAAAGACTTCATTCAGATATCTCCACACACTTGAGAACCTTGGTCCTGCACCAGAGCCAAACATGACAGTTCTGTGGAGCACAAAGCTTCCTGTAAACTTCAAGAAGTTCTGTGCTAAGACTTCTATCAAGACTTCTGCTATCCAGTACGAGAACGACGACCTTATGAGAGTTACACACGGTGACGACTACGCTATCGCTTGCTGTGTATCTTCAATGAGGATCGGTAAGGAAATGCAGTTCTTCGGTGCAAGAGCTAACCTTGCTAAGTGCTTGCTTTATGCTATCAACGGCGGTGTTGACGAAAGACTTAAGATACAGGTTGGTCCTAAGTATCGTCCTGTTACGGGCGATTACCTCGATTATGATGATGTAATGGCTAAGTATGACGATATGATGGAGTGGCTGGCTGGTCTGTATGTAAATACACTGAACGTTATCCACTATATGCACGATAAGTATTCTTATGAGAGAGTTCAGATGGCTCTTCATGACAGAGATGTCAAGAGATACTTCGCTACAGGTATCGCAGGTCTGTCAGTTGTTGCTGACTCACTTTCTGCTATCAAGTACGCTAAGGTAAAGTGCATCAGAGATGAGGACGGAATCGTAACTGACTATGAAGTTGAGGGCGATTTCCCTAAGTATGGTAACAACGACGAGAGAGTTGACAAGATCGCAGTTGACCTCGTTAGAACATTTATGGACAAGATCAGAAAGCACCACACATACAGAGATGGTGTTCCTACAATGTCTATCCTTACTATCACATCTAACGTTGTTTATGGTAAGAAGACTGGTTCTACACCTGACGGAAGAAAGATCGGTGTGCCTCTTGCTCCTGGTGCTAACCCAATGCACGGCAGAGATACTCACGGTGCATCTGCTTCACTTTCTTCAGTTGCTAAGCTGCCATTCAGACACGCTCAGGACGGTATCTCAAACACATTCTCTATCATTCCTGACGCTCTTGGCAAGGACGACAAGGTATTCATGGGCGACCTTGATATCGAAAGCATAGCTAAGGAGCTTAACGAAGATGGGGTTTAATGTTAAAAAGGACGAGGACGAGGCTCAGGTAAACGAGCTTGTTGACGTCATTGACAGACTTATGATGGGCGGTCAGGGTCATCTTACGATAGACATTGACGAAACTGAAGAAGGTCTGAACGTTAAAACTTACAGCACTTCCGATTGTGGCGGTGACGGCAAGACGGCTTGCTGTCAGCCTACAGAAGAGGACGCTGTTGACAGAGATGAAGATTAACTCCCTATTTTAGAAAACGGCGGAGGTTCGTTCTCCGCTTGTTTTCCATAAATACTAAGAAAGGAATGTAATACTATGGCAAACTTTGAACCAACAGAGGCACAGGTAGACAACCTTATCGGACTTCTTGACGGATATGCTGAAAAAGGCGGTCATCACCTTAATGTAAATGTACTTAACAGAGAAACTCTTCTGGACGCTCAGGCTCACCCTGAGAAGTATCCACAGCTCACTATCAGAGTTTCAGGCTATGCTGTAAACTTCGTAAAGCTTACTAAGGAGCAGCAGGACGACGTTATTTCAAGAACGTTCCACAAGAGCCTTTAATTTGAGCTTTGCCGCATAGAATGAGTTTCTTTGCGGATAATATGCACACGGGCGGTCGGCGTCGTCTTACATGGAACTTCTTGTTTTATGTGGATGAGAGTTGCCGCTCGTTTGTTACTTTTTGTGGATAGCTGTGCGGTGATATAAATTTGTGAGCGAGCAGAAACGGGACGTCGAGGGCGCCGTCCCCTACAGAATGGTTTGTGCAGGCTGAACGGGCGTGCGTTCATGCGAAATAAAAAAGGAGGGATATCCCATGGAGGGATTTATACATTCTACGGAAAGCTTTGGTACGGTGGACGGACCGGGGATAAGGTTTGTTATTTTCTTTCAGGGCTGTCCTATGCGGTGTCTTTACTGCCACAATCCTGATACTTGGAAGATAGGTACAGGAACGAAAAGGACGGTTGAAAGTCTGCTGGCGGAATATGACTCGGTAAAAGAGTTCATGAAAAATGGCGGAATTACCTGCACGGGCGGTGAGCCTTTGGTACAGATAGACTTTGTGACGGAGCTTTTTGAAAAGGCTAAGAAAAAGGGGATACACACCTGTCTTGACAGCTCGGGCATCACTTTTACGCCTGACAGCACGGAAAAGTTTGAAAGGCTTTGCAAATGTACTGACCTTGTTATGCTGGATATCAAGCATATTGACCGTGAGGAACACAAGAAGCTTACGGGACATTACAATGACAACATTCTTGCGTTTGCAAAGTTTTTGTCGGAGCATGGTGTGCCTATATGGATACGTCATGTTGTTGTGCCGGGTATCACGGACAAGGAAGAATATCTTTTCAGGCTGGGCGAATTTATTTCTCAGCTAAAGACTTTGAAAGCGCTTGACGTTTTGCCTTATCACACTATGGGCAAGGTAAAGTATGAGCAGCTCGGTATAGATTATCCTCTTGGTGACACGCCGCCTCTTGACAAGGAGGACGCTGTTAAGGCGAGAGATGTTATCATGAGAGGGCTTAAAGCGGCGTTGAAAAAGAGAAAATAGTATTTAGACGAGTAGACTTTGGTCTGCTCGTTTTTTTGTGTAAAAGTATATATTTTTCTCGACAAGTTTTTGAAAATATTCTGCATATTTGGATAATTGACGGCAGGCTTAAAATATGGTAAAATGAATGAGTAAGGAATACAGCAATAGAATATTGTTAAGACAGGTTTATATTGGAAACGCACATTCTCTGAATGATAACGAACAACACAGCGTCTGCGAAAGGGCTGTAGGTTTGATATCATAAGGAGGATTTTTTTATGCCAAAGAATTTGTTTCAGGAGATAGTTTTTACGGTGCTGATGGTGTTTGTGATGGTATACGCCATGATATGCTACAACATTGCACTCAACATTGGCGGAATGTCAAATGCCGTATTTCTCAAGGCGTTTCACGAGCTTGTGATAATGGCTCCGATAGCTTTTGTTCTTGACTTTTTTGCTGTGGGAAAGATAGCAAAGAAAAAGGCTTTCAGCATTGTTGATATGAGAAAGGATAATCCTTTTCATCTTGTGCTTGCCATATCTGTTATCTCTGTTATTTTTATGTGCCCACTCATGAGCCTTGCGGCTACGCTGCTTTTTAAGGACGCAGGCAGGGAAGTTATTGCGGTATGGTTAGAAACAACGGCTATGAACTTTCCTATGGCTCTTTGCTGGCAGCTTTTCTTTGCAGGTCCGATAGTTAGATTCGTCTTCGGACTTATTTTCAGAGAACGTGAACAGAAAAGCGGGGCTGTTTCTGCGGCTGCGGAATAAGGTTTTTACGAGTGGACTTTAGTCTACTCGTTTTTTATTTTACACTGAAAAATAAAAACTAAAAAAAGTGTTAAAAGCCTTTACAAAGGCAGGCGGTTGTGTTATAATAGTAATCGTAAAAATTTGCGTGAAAAAGGAGGAGCTTATAGTGCAGAAGGCGTATCTGATTTTGGAGAACGGTACTATTTTCGAGGGTAAAAGTTTCGGCGCAGCTGGCGAAGCTATTGGCGAAATTGTTTTTACTACGGCCATGACAGGCTATCTCGAAACACTTACTGACCCTAGTTACTACGGACAGATAGTTGTTCAGACATTTCCGCTAATTGGTAACTATGGTGTTATTCCTGAGGATTTTGAAAGTGAATGTCCTCATGTTAAAGCTTATATTGTTAGAGATTGGTGTCAAGAGCCTAGCAACTTCCGTTGTGAGGGTGATCTTGACACTTTTTTAAAGCAGCATAACATCGTTGGTCTTTACGGTATCGACACTCGTCAGCTCACAAAAATAGTTCGTGAGTCGGGTGTTATGAACGGAAAGATCGTTCCTGAGGGTTCAAGCTTAGGACTGACAGATCTGAAGAACTACACGATAGTTGAGGCTGTAAAGAACACGACCTGCTCGGAGGAGAAGACATTCGAGCCTGAGGGAGAGGTCAAGAGAAAGGTAGTGCTTTACGATTTCGGTGCAAAGCACAACATTGGAAGAGAGCTTGTTAAGAGAGGCTGCGAGGTAACTGTTGTTCCTGCTTATACTAAGGCAGAGAGGATAAAGGAGCTTGCACCTGACGGCATAATGCTTTCAAATGGACCTGGAGATCCTGCGGAGAATGTGGAGATAATCGAGGAGCTTAAAAAGCTTTCTGAGATGAAGATACCTACTTTTGGAATTTGCTTGGGTCATCAGCTTTTGGCGCTTGCACATGGTGCGATGACACACAAGCTGAAGTATGGTCACAGAGGTGCGAACCAGCCTGCTGAGAACACTGAAACAGGCAGAGTTTACATAACATCACAGAACCATGGATATGCAGTAGAGAACGATTCGCTCCCTGAGGGTGAAGCAAAGGTGCTTTATGTAAATGCCAATGACGGCACTTGTGAGGGTATCAGATATCTCAACGAGCCTGCATTTTCTGTACAGTTCCACCCAGAGGCTTGTGGTGGTCCGCATGATACTGACTTCTTGTTTGATGAGTTTATTGAGCTCATTGACACTAACAAGAAGTAAGCTCTGATTTTTTGAAGTATAGAAATTATTGATCTCAGTTTCTGCAACAGTAGGGGCGAACAGTGTTCGCCCGTGGCTGACGGAATGTGTTTGATATGACTATTGTAGTGTTCATTATTCGAGCGGCTTTTATATGGGGCGGTCGTGATAGTGAACGGGCGAACGCTGTTCGCCCCTACATTATGTTTTACTGAGGTCGTTAAGCTTTAACACAGAGGGCTGCTGGGTGCGGTTTTCGAGAGTGTGAGAAGGGATAACTCCTCACTCCTCACTCCTCACTTTCAGTGTTTCCCTAAACTTTTCAGAAAGGATTGAATTTAAGTGCCTTTAAATAAAGATATAAAGCGAGTTCTCGTTATCGGCTCGGGTCCTATCGTTATAGGTCAGGCTGCAGAGTTTGACTATGCAGGTACACAGGCTTGCCGTGCGCTCAAGCAGGAGGGCCTTGAGGTTATTCTTATAAACTCTAACCCTGCTACTATCATGACGGACAATGCTATGGCTGACAAGATATACATTGAGCCGCTTACTCTTGAAACTGTTAAGAGAGTTATCAAAAAAGAACGCCCTGACAGCCTGCTTTCTACCCTTGGCGGTCAGACGGGTCTTACGCTTTCTATGCAGCTTGCTAAGGAGGGATTCCTTGACAAGTATAATGTTAAGCTTCTTGGTGCTAACCCTGAAACTATCGACAAGGCTGAGGACAGACAGATGTTCAAGGACACTATGGAGTCTATCGGTCAGCCATGTATCCCTTCAAAGGTCGTTAATACTGTTGAGGACGCTGTAGACTTCGCTAATCAGCCTGGTATCGGTTATCCTCTTATCATCAGACCAGCCTTTACACTTGGAGGTACAGGCGGCGGTATAGTTAATGATGAAGAAGAACTGAAAGAGATCACAAGAAACGGTCTTTATCTTTCACCTATCACTCAGGTGCTTGTTGAGAAATGTATCGCAGGCTGGAAAGAGATAGAGTTCGAGGTAATGAGAGACGCTAAGGGCAACGTTATCACTGTTTGCTCAATGGAGAACTTTGACCCTGTTGGTGTTCACACAGGCGACTCTATCGTTATCGCTCCTGCTGTTACGCTGGCTGATAAGGAATATCAGATGCTCCGTTCTGCGGCTTTGAAGATAATCGATACTCTTAAAGTAGAGGGTGGCTGTAACTGTCAGTTCGCTCTTAACCCTGACAGCTTCGAGTATGCTGTTATCGAGGTAAACCCTAGAGTTTCACGTTCTTCCGCACTTGCTTCTAAGGCGACAGGTTATCCTATCGCTAAGGTCGCAGCTCAGATAGCTATCGGATATACTCTTGACGAGATAAAGAATGCTGTAACAGGCAAGACTTATGCTTGCTTTGAGCCTGCCCTTGACTATGTTGTTGTTAAGCTCCCTAAGTGGCCTTTCGACAAGTTCGTTTATGCTAAGCGTGAGCTTGGTACACAGATGAAGGCTACAGGTGAGGTTATGGCTATCGGCTCTACTTTTGAGCAGGCTATAATGAAGGCTGTAAGAGGTGCTGAGATAGGTCATGACTGCCTTATCTCACCTAAGATGCTTGACCTTGATGACAAGACTATCCATGACAGACTTTCTGACTGCACAGACGAAAGACTTTTCGTTGTATACGAGGCTCTCAGACGTGGCGTTTCTGTTGATGAGATACACAGCATCTCTAAGATAGACGAGTGGTTTCTCTACAAGCTCTGCAAGCTTATCGACATGGAAAAGACACTCAAAAATGACTTCAACGAGGAAACTTATCTTGAAGCTAAGAAGATAGGCTATACTGATAAGGTCATTGAGAAGATAACCGGCAAGAAGATAGAAAAGCCTGTTCATGCTGTATTTAAAATGGTTGATACCTGTGCGGCTGAGTTTGCGGCTATGACACCTTACTTCTACTCAACATATGACAACGAGGACGAGGCAAGCGAGTTCATTGCAAACAGAGGTCATGACAGAAAGACTGTTATAGTATTCGGTTCAGGTCCTATCAGAATAGGTCAGGGTATCGAGTTCGACTATGCGTCTGTTCACTGCGTATGGGCTTTGAAAGAAAAGGGATATGACGTTGTTATCGTAAACAACAACCCTGAGACAGTTTCAACTGACTTTGATACTGCTGACAGACTTTATTTCGAGCCTCTTACCGACGAGGACGTTATGAACATCATCAGAGTTGAGAAGCCTGTCGGCGTTGTTGTGGCATTCGGCGGACAGACTGCTATCAAGCTTACAAAGCATATGGCTGAACATGGTGTAAACATTCTTGGTACTCCTCCTGACGCTATCGACGCTGCTGAGGACAGAGAGAGATTTGACGAGCTGCTTGAACAGCTGAAAATAAAGAGACCTCAGGGCTTCACTGTTATGACTTGTGACGAGGCTCTTGAAGTTGCAAATAAGATACATTATCCTGTTCTTATGAGACCTTCTTACGTTCTCGGCGGACAGAACATGATAATCGCATTCAACGATGACGATATCAAGGAATACATGGCTATCATTCTCGACCAGGGAATCGAGAACCCTGTACTTATAGACAAGTATCTTATGGGTACTGAGCTTGAGATAGACGCTATCTGTGACGGCGAGGATATCCTTATCCCTGGTATCATGGAGCATATCGAGAGAACAGGTATCCACTCAGGCGACTCTATTGCAGTTTATCCTGCATGGAACGTTTCTGACAGCCTGATAAACAGAATTATCGAGTGCTCAAAGAAGCTTGCTATCGCACTTAACACAAAGGGTCTTGTAAACATTCAGTATATTGCATACCATGACGAGATATATGTTATCGAGGTAAACCCACGTTCTTCAAGAACTATCCCTTATATCTCTAAGGTAACGGGCGTTCCTATGGTAGACCTTGCTACTAAGTGTATGCTGGGCGAAAAGCTGAAAGACATGGGCTACGGCACTGGTCTTTACAGAAATTCACCATATGTTGCGGTCAAAGTTCCTGTATTCTCATTCGAGAAGCTTATCGGCGTTGACAACCACCTTGGACCTGAGATGAAGTCAACAGGTGAGGTGCTTGCAGTTTCTAACTCCCTCGAGGAGTCACTGTATAAGGGTCTTACTGCTGCTGGCTATAAGCTTGGCAAGAAGGGCGGAGTATTCATCACTGTCAGAGATTCTGACAAGGGCGAGATACCACAGACGGCTAAGATGTTCGCTGACCTTGGATTTAAGATATACGCTACAAACGGCACTGCTAAGGTGCTTCATGAGCACGGCATTGACGCTGAGGTAGTGGCTAAGATACACGAGAACGAGGACAACAACACTCTCACGCTTATCGAGAGCGGAAAGATAGCTTACGTTATCTCTACTTCTTCAAAGGGCAGAATACCTACAAGAGATTCTGTTAAGATAAGAAGAAAGACAGTTGAGTGGAACATTCCTTGTCTGACTTCTATCGACACTGCAAACGCTATTGCGGCATCTATCAGAAGTAAATACACTGAGTCAACTACTGAGATAGTTGATATCAACAACATGAGAACTGAAAAGCAGACATTTGAGTTCACAAAGATGCAGGGCTGCGGCAATGACTACATCTACTTCAACTGCTTTGATCAGAGAATAGACAATCCTGAGGGTCTGGCACTCAATCTGTCTGACAGACACTTCGGTATCGGCGGTGACGGTGTTATCCTTATCTGCCGTTCAAAGGTCGCAGACGCTAAGATGAGAATGTTCAATCTTGACGGTTCTGAGGGCAAGATGTGCGGAAACGGTATCAGATGCGTTGCTAAGTTCATGAGAGATAACGGCATTGTTGACAAGGACGAAATGACTATCGAAACACTTTCGGGTATCATGACAGTTTCACTTATCCGTCACTACGGTGAGGTAAGCGGTGCTACTGTAAACATGGGCAAGGCTATTCTTGCTCCTCACCTTGTTCCTGTTGAACTTGAGCCTGACGAGAACGGCAGGGTAGTTGACAGAAAGGTGAACATTGCAGGAAATGACTACAACATCACCTGCGTTTCAATGGGCAACCCACACGCTGTTGTATTCATGAACAATGTTGACAGCCTTGACATTGACAAGGTAGGTCCTGAGTTCGAGCATGACAAGATATTCCCTGAGAGAGTGAACGCTGAGTTCATCAAGGTGATCGATGACCACACACTCAAGATGAGAGTATGGGAGAGAGGCTCCGGCGAAACTTGGGCTTGCGGCACCGGTGCTTGTGCAGCAGCAGTTGCGGCTGTTCTTAACGGATTCTGCAAAAAGGACGAAGAAATATCTGTTATACTTAAGGGAGGCACTCTTAAGATAAGATACACAGACGAGGCTGTATATCTTACAGGCGACGCTGTAACAGTATTCTCAGGTCACATCGTAATGTAAATTTCGCAGCGGACACTGCGTTAAAAAAGCGGCAGCCGCAGAGCGTTTTGAATGTGCTTTGCGGCTGTGTGCGTTTTATAAGTTTGACCCGTGAAACTTCGGGTCGCAAAAATGAAAAGGAGTTGGAATTATGCCAAGTATAAACGAAAATTTTCTCAAGCTGGAAAAGAATTATCTTTTTATAAACATTGCCAAGAAGGTAAAGGCTTTCACTGAGGCTCATCCTGAGGCTGACATTATCAGAATGGGTATCGGCGACGTTACTCAGCCTATCGCAAAGTGCGTTGTTGAGGCAATGAAAAAGGGTGCTGACGAAATGGGCGTCAAGGAAACATTCAAGGGCTATGAGGACAGCGGTGCAGGATATGACTTCCTGAAAGAGGCTGTTGCAGGCTACTACAAGAGTTTCGGTGTTGACATTCCTGCTGACGACATCAGGATAAACGACGGTGCAAAGTCTGACTGCGGAAACATTGTTGACATTTTCGGTGACGACAATGTAGTGCTTATCACAGACCCTGCATATCCTGTATATGTTGACACAAACCTTATGAACGGCAGAAAGGTAATTTATGCTGATTCAAACGAGGAGAACAACTTTGCGGCTATGCCTGACGAGAACGTAAAGTGCGACATTATTTATCTTTGCTCACCTAACAATCCAACGGGTTCTGTTTACACTAAGGAGCAGCTTAAAGTTTGGATAGACTATGCAAAGAAGAACAACGCTATCATCATTTACGATTCTGCATACGAGGCATTCATTACCGAAAAGGACGTACCAAGAAGTATTTTTGCTGTTGAGGGTGCAAAGGAATGTGCTATCGAGATGTGCTCACTTTCAAAGACAGCAGGCTTTACCGGTATGAGATGCGGATATACAGTTATCCCACACGAGCTTGTTGTTAAGGCATCTGACGGCAGCGAAGTATCTATCGCTCAGCTTTGGGGCAGACGTGAAGGCTCAAAGTTCAACGGTGTATCATATCCTGTTCAGTGTGCTGCTGCGGCTGTATTCACTGAGGAGGGTCAGAAACAGACAAGAGCCAACATTGAATACTATCAGAACAACGCAAAGGTAATGGCTTTCACACTTGACGAGCTTGGTATCAAGTACACAGGCGGCAAGAACTCGCCATACATTTGGCTGAAATGCCCTAACAACATGGGTTCATGGGAGTTCTTTGATTATCTTCTTGAGAATGCAAATGTTGTTGGCACACCTGGCGCAGGTTTTGGCAAGAACGGCGAAGGCTGGTTCAGACTTACTGCTTTTGGTGACAAGGACAGAACTGTTGAGGCTATGGAGAGAATAAAGAAGCTGCTTTCTAAGTAGTGAGGAGTTAGGAGTGAGGAATTATTCTTGCTTTTACTCTGATATTCTCGGATAGGTTTTATATGATTTTAAAAGGGCGGTTTTGACCGCTCTTTTTTTGTTCGCAAATTCTACCGCCGCAAAATCGCTTCGCTCTTTGCGGGGTGGGGTTTTAAAATGAGATAGTAAAAGCGGTGCAGATTTTTTACTCCGACACCGCTTTGTTATTTGCTTTAGTTTGTGTTTCTTCTACTTGGTAGTGGCTCTTTGCTAGGTTTGGCTATGCCATTCCTCACTCCTCACTTCTCACTTTGCCTACACCTTTATTCTCCGATACTCTCCCGGAGTCATATTTTCATACCGTTTGAATACCACGGAGAAATAAGATCCGTCCTGAAAGCCCGTTTCATCTGATATCTCACCTATGGTCTTGTTGGAATACACAAGCAGATCCTTTGCGTGCTGTACCCTTACTTGCGCAAGATACTCCATAGGTCTGAGCTGAAAATTTTTCTTGAAAAGTCTGCATAAGTGCTGCTCGGATACTCCTGCGATTTTTGCAAGCTCGTTAAGCTTTATTTGCTCCGGATAATGCTCTTCAATATACTGCAATACGTCTGCCAAGGCAACAGATTGTGCGGTATAAAATGACGAAAGCCTGTTATCAGCTATTTTACGATATTCTATAAGAAAGTCGTAAAGCTGTGCTGAAGCGTAATGATTGCCATAAAGCTTATCACTTTTCAGAGTATAATAGATGCGTGTTATGATACGGCGTAATCTGTCCATATCTACCCCTTGAATGGCGGTGAACTTATTAAGCTTCCACTGCTCCAAGAGGGGAATGACCTGTGAGCCGGAAAAGGCTATCCAATCCAGATACCACGCATCGCTTAGCGCATGATACTCATGAGGACAGAATGGGGGGATATAGAAAACAGTATCGGGCGGTATTTTTGTGGTTTCTCCGTTTATTATGACCTCGCCCTCCCCTGAGCGTGACAAAAATATTTGTGGGTACTCGTAGCCATCTGCACGTTTTATTGGAAACTGCCAGCTTTCAAGTCCCAGACCTACCACATAAAAGGGCAGGTTTTTTTCGTCGCCTATGACGGGATATATCTGTTTGTACATTATTCTGCACCCCCAATTTACATATCTTTATAATACCACTGGGTTTGGGGTTTGTCAAGATAAAACTATTCTTTTGCTGAGCTTTTAAAGAAAAGCGAAAAGATAAAGGCGAATGTCATGGCTGCAGTTATACCTGCGGCGGAGGCGGTAAGTCCCCCTGTGAAAATGCCTAGGAAGCCTATTTTATCTATCTGTTCACGGACACCGTTATAGAGAAGATAGCCGAAGCCCGTGAGAGGGACAGTTGCGCCACAGCCTGCGAGGTCTATAAGTGGCTTATAAAGTCCCAGCGCACCCAGAAGCACGCCGCCTGTGACGTATGCCACCAGTATTCGTGCGGGGGTCAGTTTTGTGAAGTCCATAAGCACCTGTCCTATGGCACAAAAAAGACCTCCTATAAGAAAAGCCCATAGATAGTCCATTAGATTGCTCCTTTCATATCTTTTTCCCCTGACAGCCACACGAGATGTGAGATAGAGGGGATAGATTCCCCTTGCTGATTTACTGTTGGTGACATTAGCGCACCCGTGGCAGCAAAGAGGATATTTTTTATTTCACCTGCACGGAGCTTCGGGAGAAAATAGCCGCACAGAACGCTTCCTGCACAGCCACAGCCGCTTCCCCCTGCGTGGATATCCTGCTCGTCAAAGTCATAGAGCATCATGCCGCAATCTTTATGATTGTCACGGATATTTATATTTTCACGCCCGAAAAGCTCACAGAGAATACGGCTTCCAACTTTGCCAAGGTCGCCTGTGACAATATAATCGAAGTCGGAGGGGGTCATGCCTGTGTCGGTGAAAAATGTGCTTATGGTGGAAAAGGCTGCAGGTGCCATGGCTGCACCCATGTTGTTGGCATCGCTCACGCCCCAGTCAACTATTTTTCCGATAGTACAGCCCCTGATGTAGGGGGGCTTGTCCGAGGGGGCAACCACCAATGAGCCTGAGGCTGTGGCTGTCCACTGAGATGTGGGAGTGCGCTGTCCACCGTAGTTGAGGGGAAAGCGGTACTGTCTTTCAGCGGTGCAGAAGTGGGAAGATGTGACCGCCATTGCTTTTTTTGCGAGGTCGTTGTCAACGAAAAGAGAGGCGAGGAGAAGTCCCTCCGCCATGGTGGAGCAGGCTCCGTAAATGCCGAGAAAGGGCATTTCAAAGGCTCTCACGCCATAGGTAGTGCCGACACACTGATTTAGCAGGTCACCGCCGAAAAGCACGTCTATATCCTCTGGGGAGAGGGCGGCTTTATCCAAAGCGTGAAGCACTGCCTGCTTTTGAAGCTGACTTTCGCCCTTTTCAAAGCTATCTGTGGATAAATAGGGATCGTCATTTATTTTGTCAAAATAGTCGCCCAAAGGTCCTTCGTTTTCTTTCTTGCCGCCTATGGCTGCGAAAGAGATGACAGAGGGTGAGGTTTTCATAAGCTTAGTGGCTTTCATTTTATCACTCCTATTGATGAATATCGTCATTTGATGTTATTTTCTACATTGCAGATGAAAATATGCAAAAAAAGTTTGGTGTTTTAAACGTAAACTTAAAACTATCTTAAAATAAGCTTGTTTTGATCTCAAAATCGTTGACATATTCACAAAAAAAAGATATAATTAAATAGTCGATTTATTGTTGATTATGTAGTGTTTTGTTAAGTGGTATGTGTGAAGGGAGGATATGTCCCGTCGGGGGCATAGTTTTAGATGAAGAAAAATGAAGATAAGCCGGTGGTCATAAAGCTTGACCGAAAAAAAATAAAGCAGTCGGCTAAAGGCAGGGTGAAGCGAAATTATATCGCCTGCATAGCAGTGTGCTTCATAATGGTATTTATTGCAGGAGAATATGGCTCGACCACGCAGAATGTGTCAAGCTATGATAATTCTCACGTTGCTGATCTTAAATATGACGCCGAAGATAAGGAAGAGATCATTGAGGATATGATTAAAAATGGTCTTACGGCAGAGCAGGTCAGTGACAAGTGGCAGATAGACAATCCTGATGCTGTAAAAAAATGGCTGGACGCTTATAAAAAATACGGAGTTGACGGGCTAAATTCAAAGGAAGTCACGTTTTTTGGTTCATCAAACGATACTTCTAATCTGGAAGCACTGGCAGACGCTTTTTCTTTTAGCCGAAATGCAAAGGAAAAGGCACAGACCTATCTTAATGACAGGCTCAATAATTTTACAGCCTCTGCTTCGGTTTATTTTGACAGTGCAACAAGCTCTAATTCCTATCAGTTTTCATTGCTTACGGCGATAATGAATGTTTTAGGAAAAAAATCCACATGGGATACTATAGTTTCATTCGTGTATTTTATTTTCCAGTTGATGTTCACCATATTCATAGTTAATGTGCTTTGGGTATGTGAGAGAAGATTTTTCCTTGAAAATCACACATACAAGAAAACGAAGATAGGCAGACTAGGCTTTCTTTTCCGCGAGAGAACGCTTCACCCTGCAAGGACTATGTTTGTAACCAGCATATATCAGACCTTATGGGCGTTTACTATCGTGGGATATCCTATAAAACATTATGCCTATTCAATGGTGCCGTTCATATGTGCGGAAAACCCTAACATCAAGACGAGAAAGGCAATAAAGCTTTCTATCGCCATGACTAGGGGATACAAGTGGCAGCTTTTTAAGGTGGATCTTTCTATGATAGGCTGGACACTGCTTTCGAGCATATCGTTCGGTGCGGTGGGAGTATTCTGGTCTAACCCATATACAACTGCGATAGACGCAGAGGTGTATTTACAGCTAAGGCGTGAGGCTATCAAGAACAAGATAGAGGGCTATGAGGAGCTTAATGACAAGCTGCTTGACCTTGACCTTCTGGAAGAGCTTATGGCTGAGGAAGCTGCACAAAAGGGCGAAAATCCGGACATTGTTAGAAGCATACCGATATGCACGATAAAAGTGCCTGAAAATAATGAGAATGGGGGCGATGAATAATGGAGAGAACGCTGACGCTTGACGATCTGCGGGAATTTGAGCAATACCCCGGTCTTGCGGTAGACAGAAAGGCGCATTTCAGCCGATTTGCCAACAAGACTATAGTTCACCGTGACTATCACAGAAACTATACACTCATGACGTATATACTGCTGTTTTTCATATTCGCATTTATAGGTTGGATATGGGAAGTGGGCATACACATCGTTGAGGACGGAGTTTTCGTCAATCGAGGAACCATGTTTGGCCCATGGCTTCCTATATATGGTTTTGGCGGTGTGTGCGGTATCATACTGCTGAAGCGGTTCATAGACCACCATGTGGCGACTTTTTTCCTTGTCGTGGGGTTATGCTCGGTGGTCGAATACGTAACGAGCTGGTATCTTGAAACGTTCAAGCACATGAAATATTGGGATTACACGGGATATTTCTGCAACATCAATGGCAGGATATGTCTTGAGGGAGCGTTGATATTTGGCTTTGCAGGCTGTGCAGGAATATACATCATGGCACCGTTTTTTGATGATCTTTTGAAGAAGATACCATTCAAGGCAAGGTTTGCGGCGTGTGTGATACTTGTTGTATTATTCTGTTGTGACGCTGTTTACTCAAAGGCTAATCCTAATCAGGGCAAGGGCATAACTGATTATGCGGCTTACAATCTGCCTTTTCACAGGGTCGTGATTAGTGAGGAGTTGGGTGTTAGGAGTGAGGAATTATTATTGCCGCACTCTGATATTCTCAGATAGGTTTGATATGATTTTTAGAAGGGCGGTTTTTGACCGCCCCTACGGATTTTTGGGGATATAGAAAAGCGGTGCAGAGTTTTCACTCCGACACCGCTTTGTTTTGTTCTTTATTTGGTGTTTGTGATTTGTTCGGTTTGGCTATGCCATTCCTCACTCCTCACTCCTCACTCCTCACTCCTCATTCCTCATTTAACTAGAGCTTTAATCCAAAGCTTATTGATAATGCCGAATTTACTGCGGACATGGAGCTTACGTCAAGTGTTCCCATTTTCTCCTTTAGCCTTTTCTTGTCCAATGTACGGATCTGTTCCAACAATACCACGGAATCTTTCGCTAGTCCGCAGGTGCCACCGCCAACTTCTATATGTGTCGGCAGTTTCGCTTTATCAAGGCGGCTCGTTATTGCCGCTGCTATCACTGTGGGTGAATGCTTATTGCCTATGTCATTTTGTACTATCAGCACCGGTCGCATACCGCCTTGCTCTGAGCCTACCACTGGGCTGAGATCTGCATAATATATATCGCCCCTGTGTACAGTCACTTGTAAACACTCCTATTCTATGGGCTTTCGCCTTGATTTGCAGGCTTTTGCTCCTGCTTGTTCCTATTATTGCCTTATTATCGGGGTATTATACCAAAGTATCTATTTTGTTACAAGGTGCAGGGCTGTTTTATTTTATGCGGCAGCAGTGCTTTGGGTGAAAAGTCAGTATTGGTTGACTTTTCACGGTCAAAGTGATATACTTAACATAGTAAATAAAGGCGTAATGCCTTGAAAGGAATGATTCTATGAGCGAAGGCTGCACACATGATTGCGAAAACTGTGCTTCAAAATGCTCTGATAAAAAGAGCTTGAAAGAGGAGCTTAATGCTGCGAGCTCTGTGAAAAAGGTATATGCAGTAATGAGTGGAAAGGGTGGCGTAGGCAAGTCTTTGGTGACAAGTATGCTTGCAGTAACGGCACAAAGACGTGGTTTTAAGACCGCTGTGCTGGACGCTGACATAACAGGCCCGTCTATACCGACAGCGTTTAATATCCACGAGAGAGCTAATACCAATATGTATGGCATTATCCCTGCGGTGAGCAAGACTGGTATCGAGATAATGAGCCTTAATCTGCTGCTTGAGAATGAAACTGACCCTGTTGTATGGCGTGGACCTGTTATCGCAGGTGCAGTGAAGCAGTTTTGGACAGATGTGGCATGGAACGACGTTGACGTGATGTTTATAGATATGCCACCTGGAACAGGCGACGTGCCACTGACAGTTTTTCAATCCATTAAGGTTGACGGCATAGTTATCGTCACTTCGCCACAGGAATTGGTTTCCATGATAGTCGAGAAAGCGGTGCATATGGCGGATATGATGAAAGTACCGGTGCTTGGAATAGTGGAGAATATGTCATATTTTGAGTGTCCTGATTGTGGAAAGAAGCATAATATCTATGGTGAGAGCCATGTGGACGAAGCGGCAGTGAAGTTTGGTATCGACGCTGTGGCGAA
Organism: Ruminococcus sp. RTP21198st1_G1_RTP21198_201120; assembly: GCF_040924265.1. Lineage (NCBI taxonomy): Bacteria > Bacillati > Bacillota > Clostridia > Eubacteriales > Oscillospiraceae > Ruminococcus > Ruminococcus sp. RTP21198st1_G1_RTP21198_201120. The sequence continues at coordinate 63,281 of NZ_JBCOMH010000007.1, read as the reverse complement.
AATGCCTATAGACTCGAAGTTTGCGAAAGCTTGCGATAATGGTGAGATAGAAGAAGTCGAGGGCGGCTGGTTGGATACGATCGCGGATAAACTTCTCGGTTAAAGTGAGGAGTGAGGAGTGAGGAATGGCATAGCCAAACCGAACAAATCACAAGCATAAAGTAAAAGTCAACACCGAGCGTAGCGAGAGATAAAACGCAGGCTCAAGCCCGGCGTTAGAGGGCTTGCAGGGTCAAGGGACAGAGTCCCTTGCGGAGCTTGAGGCAGAGCCTCAATAGGCGTAAGTCTACCAAGCGGTGCAAAAAAAGTAAAGAAGAAATATAAAGTAGTGATTAAAACAAAGCGGTGTCGGAGCACAAAACTCTGCACCGCTTTTTCCATCCCATAGCACAACGTAAAATCCGCAAAGAGCGGAGCGATTTTGCGGCACAGCGAATTTGCCTGAAACTCTGTAGGGGCTGGCGCCCTCGACAGCCCGCTCGAAGCGGTAAGGTTTGATTATTCATGAATTTGTGTAGACGTGTCGTGTGCGGAAATGTTGTGCCGTACAGTGTTTTGAAAAAATATGCCGAACGTTGTGCGGATAACGTAGAATTGGACAGGCAAACGAGAAGCGGGACGTCGCATTTCTGCTTGCAGAAATTGCGCTGCTCTCCTACATGGTTTGTGAAACGCAAAGCATTGTGTGGATATAGCAAATAAAAAAGCAGGCAAGTCAAAAAACTGACTCGCCTGCTTTCGCTATATTCAGTAATTATTAGAAACCAAGAATGCCCTTGAAATCTTCAATAAGCTTTTCTTCCTGTGCTTCTGCATCAGCTCTTGTGTCGCCGATAGTTGTGTAGTATGCCTTGATCTTTGGCTCTGTGCCGGAAGGTCTGATTATTACACTTGCACCCTGCTCAAGCTTGAATGCGATAACATCTGACTTTGGAAGTGTAAGAACTGTCTTTGCGCCTGTTTCAAGGTTTGTTTCCTCAGATGCAAGATAATCTGCTATGTCTACTACCTTGAGTCCGCCAATAGCCTTAGGTGGATTAGCTCTGAGATCTGTCATGATCTCCTTCATTCTCTCCATTCCGCTTGCACCCTCGCACTGGAATGACTTCTGGCTGTGGAGATAGTTGCCGTACTTCTTGTACATATCTTCTCTTGCCTGAAGCAGTGAGATGCCCTTTGTTCTGTAGAATGCTGCCATTTCACAAATGAGCATTGAGCCTACTACTGCGTCCTTATCTCTTACATATGAGCCTGCAAGATAACCATAGCTCTCTTCAAATCCGAAGATATATCTGTCGTCCTGTCCCTCTTTCTCAAGGAAACCGATCTGCTCGCCGATAAACTTGAAGCCTGTGAGAACTTCTCTAAGCTCTACATTGTACTCTGCTGCTATCTTCTTGCAGATGTCTGTTGTTACGATAGTCTTAACAGCTACAGGATTCTTTGGCATTGTGCCAAGAGCTGTTCTTTCCTGACAAATGTATTTGAGAAGCATTGCGCCTACTTCATTTCCGCTGAACAGAACATAGTTGCCCTCTGGGTCAGGTACTGCGATACCAACTCTGTCACAGTCTGGGTCTGTTGCAAGAAGAAGATCAGGCTTTACTGTCTTGCAAAGCTCAAGTCCCTTTGCAAGGGCTTCCTTTATCTCAGGGTTAGGGAATGGGCAGGTAGGGAAGTTTCCGTCAGGATTTTCCTGCTCAGGTACTACTGTTACTTCCTTTATGCCTATCTTCTTAAGGATAGCTCTTACAGGCTTGTTTCCTGTGCCGTTAAGAGGAGTGTATACTACCTTCAGACCGCTGTCTGCTACGAGGTCAGTATGTACGCCCTGTTGAGCTACCTTGTCAAGATACTTGTCGATAACTTCCTGCTTGATGTATTCAATCTTGCCAGACTTGATGCCGTCCTCAAAGTCCATTACCTTTGCACCGCCAAACATCTCAACTGCGTTGATCTTGCCGATAACTGTGTTTGCAACATCGAGTGTGATCTGACAGCCGTCCTCGCCGTAAACCTTGTAACCATTGTACTTTGCAGGATTGTGTGATGCAGTTATAACGATACCTGCCTGACATTTAAGCTCTCTTACAGCCCATGAAAGCATTGGAGTCGGCATAAGCTCTGAATAGATGTATACCTTTATGCCGTTTGCAGCCAGAACCGCAGCAGCTTCCTTTGCGAACTTGTCAGACTTGATACGGCTGTCATATGCGATAGCTACGCTGCCGTTTTCAAATGCGCCGTTTACATAGTCTGCAAGACCCTGTGTTGCACGTCTGATAGTGTAAACATTAAGTCTGTATGCGCCTGCACCGATAACTCCTCTGAGTCCGCCTGTGCCAAATTCGAGATCTCTGTAAAATCTGTCCTGGATTGCAGCCTCGTCGCCCTCGATAGATTTAAGCTCTGTCTGGAGATCAGGATCGTCAACAGCCTTTTCACACCAAAGCTTGTAAAGTTCCATTTCTGTCATTGTTAAATCACCTCATATAAATATTTCGCTTATAAAATACACATTTCTATAGAATACATTATAGCACACTCCCATATTTATTTCAAGAGTTGTAACAGTTATTTAACAAATTCCTGAAACTATTTACAAATGAGTTTCCGGAAACTTTTCGGGGCATAATGCTAATTTCGGGACAGGGTGAATATAAATATAAAAATAGTATATGTGAGAGGTGGAAAATGTGAAAATATTAAGGAAGATATGCTCGGCAGTGTTATGTGCAGCGGTGGCAGTGTTTATGGTGTGTTCGCTGGCGGAGGGAAAAGAAAAAGCAGGTGCGCTGTCAGCGGAGGACTTTGTGCCTGCGGATACTGTGGCGGTGAGCGATATTATAGAGGGGCTTACGGCTAGGTCTGCAGTGGTGACGGAGATGACAACAGGCAGGGTGCTTTTTGAAAAAGAGCCGCAGGAGCAGTGTGAGTGCGGTCACTATGCGAAGCTCATGGTGCTTTTGCTCACAGCAGAAAAGATAGACAGCGGTGAGCTTTCCATGAGCGACACGTCAGTGGTATCGGAGTATGCCAACTCTCAGCAGGGAAGCCAGATATGGCTTGACAAGGGAGAGAAGATATCTGTGGAGGAACTTATAAAATCAGTGTCGGCAGGCAATGCAAACGACGGCTGTGCAGCACTTGCGGAAAAGGTGGCAGGCTCGGCAGACAAGGCGGTGGAGCTTATGAACAGCCGTGCGAAAATGCTTGGCATGAATGGTACTGTTTACACTGATTGTACTGGCATGGGAGAGGGCAATGTTACAACAGCGAATGACACGGCTTTGCTTTGTTCGGAACTTGCAAAATACAAAAATCTCACTCCTTACCTTACCTGCTGGCTTGACACTGTGAGAGACGGCAAGGCGGAGCTTGTAAATCTTAATAGGCTTGTGCGTACTTACAAGGGCGTAACAGGCATGAAAGCGTGGGGAAGTGAAAAGGCTGGGAGCTGTATTGCGGCAACGGCTGAAAAAGGGGATATGTCAGTATGCGTAGTGCTTAACGGCTGTGATTTGCAGGAGAATATGAATGCTGAGGCGAAGAAACTTCTGAACTTGGCGTTCGATACATATGAGATATACACCCCTGAACTTCCAGAGGATATGGTAAAGGAAACTGTGGTGTGCGGAGGAGAGGAACTTTCTGTGGAGCTTGCTCCCGAGGGACTTTATCCTATAGTTATACCGAGGGGAACATATCATATGGTGGAGTGCGATTTTACGGCAGAGGAGAAGCTTGACGCACCTGTGAAAAATGGCGAAACTGCGGGAGAAATAAGATACACAATGGGCGGTGAGGTGATATTAGAGGGAAAGATAGTCGCCTGCAAAGAGGTGAAGAAAATGAATTTTATCTGCGGCATAAAAAAGCTTGTGTACAATTTGCTGAGTATGTAATATTATATTTGTTTAAAATGTACAAAAGATGATTTCGCTTTATAAAACTCTTGAAATGTTCACAAAAATATAGTATAATTTATCTAGTATTAACGGAGAAACGTGTTTTATGGTATCACGCTCTCCGACAGGTAAGGAAAGGAAATGAAGGATAATGTCATTAAAGCTTAACACAAAGTATCTTGAGGGTTTTGTAAGTGAACATGAGTATGAGGGCATGGCTGCTCAGGTAACTGCCGCTCATAACACTCTGGTGAACAGAAACGGTCTGGGAAATGATTTTCTCGGCTGGGTAACACTCCCTGAGGATTATGATAAGGAAGAATTTGCAAGGATCAAGGCTGCTGCCACAAGGATCAAGGAAAAGTGCGATGTTCTCATCGTTATCGGTATCGGCGGATCTTATCTTGGTGCAAGAGCTGCTATCGAGCTGCTCAAGTCGCCATTCTACAACAATCTTAAGAAGGATACTCCTGACATCTATTTTGTCGGAAACAATATCAGCTCGGCTTACCTCAATGAGGTGCTTTCAATTTGCGAGGGCAGAGATATCTGCGTAAACGTAATTTCAAAGTCGGGCACGACAACTGAGCCTGCACTTGCTTTCAGAATTTTCAAGAAGCTTCTTGAAGATAAGTATGGCAAGGAAGAGGCTAAGACAAGAATTTTCGCTACAACTGACAAGGCTAAGGGTACTCTTAAGCAGCTTTCTGACGAAGAGGGCTATGAGACATTCGTTGTTCCTGATGACGTTGGCGGAAGATTTTCAGTTCTCACAGCAGTTGGCCTTCTCCCTATCGCAGCAGCAGGCTGTGATATCGACAAGCTCATGGCTGGCGCAAGAGAGGGTATGAAGAAGTATTCTGCTGATGATAACAACGATTGCTATAAGTATGCAGCACTTAGAAACATTCTCTACAGAAAAGGCAAGAGCGTTGAGATGCTCGTTTCATATGACCCTTCATTCACAATGATGGGCGAGTGGTTCAAGCAGCTGTTCGGCGAGAGCGAGGGCAAGGACGATAAGGGTATATTCCCATCTGCCGCTACATTCTCTACAGACCTGCACTCACTTGGTCAGTTCATTCAGGACGGCTCAAAACTTATGTTTGAGACAGTTATGCACATCAAGACACCAAAGAGCGACCTGTTCTTGGAGCCTGACAAGGATAATCTTGACGGACTTAACTTCCTCACAAATCAGAATATGTCAGTTGTAAATGAAAAGGCATATCAGGGTACTATCCTTGCTCACACTGAGGGCGGCGTTCCTAATATCGTTATAGATGTTGATAAGCTCGATGAGGAAAACCTTGGCGAGATGATCTACTTCTTCGAGAAGGCTTGTGCTATCTCAGGTTATATGCTTGGCGTAAATCCATTCAATCAGCCGGGCGTTGAGAGCTACAAGAAGAATATGTTCGCTCTTCTCGGCAAGCCGGGTTATGAGTCACAGAAGGCTGAACTCGAGGCTAAGCTGGGCTAATATTCCAAAGGCAGAACAAAAGGAAATTTTGAGCGTTTCCCCTTCGGGGGTCTGCTCTTAAAATAAATGCTTTAATAAGCGGAACGGAGAGTTTATATGATTAATTTGATTCCAGGTAAAAAGGGCACAGGCAAGACTAAGATACTTGTTGATTCTATCAAGAAGGCTGCTGAAAATGCTACAGGCAACGTTGTTTGCATTGAAAGAGGTATGCAGCTTACCTATGACCTTCCTCATAATGTAAGATTGGCTGACGCTGAAGAATACGGTATCAACAGCTTTGACAGCTTCTATGGCTTTGTTGCAGGTCTGATGGCTGGCAACTATGACATTCAGGAAGTTTTCGTTGACGGTATCCTGAAGATCGGCGGCAGAGATTATGACGCTCTTGGCAATATGCTTGAAAAGGTAGCAGTTCTCACAAAGGACGTAAACGTTACTTTCACAGTATCTGCTGACGTTGACGAGCTGCCTGCAAAGGTAAAGGCTTTCATCAAGTAAGGCTTTGCGCTTCGTTTATTGGTATTTTGATAGCAAAAACGAAAAAATTGAAAAAAAGTATTGACAAATCACGTTTCTCAGGTTATAATGGAATTTGTGATGTTTGAGGTGCAAGTATGAATGTACAGTTGAAGGAACTTTTCGATATAATCGGAGAGCGAAAAACGATCGATTATTCCATAACAGCAGACAAGCTGTCGGAGTATGGCGGATATTCTTTTGCATCGCCCGTTGCGGTAACAGGTGAGATAGAGAACAGGGCAGGGGTGGTAACGCTCAGGTTCAAGACTGTTTTTACTATGGATCACACCTGTGACAGATGTCTAAAGGAGTTCAGCAGGGAGTATGTTTATGACTTTGAACACACTTTGGTGAGAAGTGTTCAAAGCGACAGGGACGATTATGTGGTCTGCGAGAACAATACTCTTGATCTGGACGAATTAGCTATTTCAGATTTGTTGTTACAGCTGCCTACAAAAATTCTTTGCAGGGATGACTGCAAGGGTTTGTGTTACGTTTGCGGACAGGATTTGAATGAGGGCAAATGTAACTGCTCTTGACGGGAAATAGCTGAACAGACTATAATGATTTTACTGACGAGGAGGTGCCAGAATGGCAGTACCAAAGAGAAAAGTATCCAAGGCTAGACGTGACAAGAGACGTTCAGCAGTTTGGAAGCTTGACGCACCTGCACTTTGTAAATGTTCTAACTGCGGTGAGCTTACTTCACCACACAAGGTTTGCAAGAATTGCGGTTATTATAAGGGCGTAGAGGTTATCAAGAAGGAAGCATAATTTTTGATAAGCACATAGAGCAGAATGGCTTAGGCCGTTCTGCTCTTTTTTGTTGTAGCAGTGAAAAAGGCGGGCAAACGCTGTTTGCTTCTACATATTTGTAGTAAAAATCTATGGAATGTGGGTGCTGTATTTCTCGTATGGTTGACAAAACAAGAGAAATTGTGTTATACTATACGATGTATCAATGTGCAAATTTATATGAAATGAGGTCGATATATATGTCATTGCCGATCGTTGCGATAGTGGGCAGACCTAATGTTGGTAAGTCTACTCTTTTTAATAAGCTTATCGGTCAAAGACTTTCTATAGTTGAAGATACTCCTGGAGTCACAAGAGATAGGATATATGCAAAGTGCGAATGGCTCGGACACGAGTTCATGCTGGTTGACACAGGCGGAATCGAGCCTGAGTCTGATGATATTATCCTTGCTCAGATGCGCAGACAGGCGGAGCTTGCTATACTGAAAGCTGATGTCACCATTCTTGTGACAGACCTTAAATGCGGAGTTACTGCCACTGATTATGAGGTGGCACAGATGCTTTTGAAATCGGGCAAGCCTATTGTGCTTTGCGTGAACAAGGTGGATAATGTGGGCGAACCGCCTATGGAGCTGTATGAGTTCTATAATCTCGGTTTGGGCGAACCGTTTCCTGTTTCTTCTGTTCATGGTCACGGAACAGGCGATCTCCTTGACGAGGTGCTGAAATATCTTCCGGAGGAAAATGAAGAGGACGATGACGATGATTCGATAAAGGTCGCTGTTATCGGCAAGCCTAACGTTGGAAAGTCCTCTATAATAAACAAGATATGCGGTGAGGAACGTGTTATCGTGTCAAATATTGCAGGCACTACCCGTGACGCTACTGACTCGGTTGTGGAAAATGAAAAGGGCAAGTTCGTTTTTATCGATACGGCTGGTATCAGACGTAAGTCAAAGGTGCTGGAGACTATTGAGAAATACTCTGTGCTGAGGGCTTATATGGCTGTTGACAGAGCCGATGTTGCGGTTATCGTTATTGACGCAACTGTGGGCTTTACTGAGCAGGATTCAAAGGTTGCAGGCTATGCTCACGAAAAGGGCAAGGCTTGCGTTGTTGCTGTGAACAAGTGGGACGCTATCGAGAAAGAAACTAACACCATGAACGACTTTCAGAAAAAGCTTCAGGACGATTTCAGCTTCATGAGCTATGTGCCTTTTGTGTTCATCTCTGCAAAAACAGGTCTGAGAATGGACAAGCTTTTTGATACTATCAAGTTCGTTGCAGAGCAGAACTCTATTAGAATACCGACAGGCAGACTTAACGATGTTCTTGCATATGCTACCCAAAGGGTACAGCCACCGTCTGACAAGGGTAGAAGGCTGAAGATATACTACATGACGCAGGTGTCTACCAAACCGCCTACATTCGTGTTTTTTGTAAACAGAGCCGATCTGTATCATTTTTCCTATCAGCGTTATATTGAAAATCAGATAAGAGAGACCTTCGGACTTGAAGGCACGCCTATCGTTTTCAAGATAAGAGAGCGTGACAAGGACGACGTTAAATAAAATTCTGGAGGTTATTTTGTGGACATATTTTTAAGTCTGGCATTCACTATAATTTTTTCCTATCTTTTCGGAAGTCTTAATTCTGCCATAATCGTGTGCAGAGTTTTAAAGCATAAGGATATCCGTGATTACGGAAGCAACAACGCAGGTTTGACCAATGTTCTGAGAGTATTCGGAAAAGGGCCTGCGGCGGCAACGCTGTTGTGTGACCTTGCAAAGGGCGTGCTTGCGGTAGTTATCTGCCGACTTGTGGTGACTAACTGTTTCGGCGTGACATTTTTTCATGACGATAAATTTATCGGATATCTTGCGGGCTTTTTTGTAATGCTTGGACATATTTTCCCGGTATTCTATGGTTTTCACGGTGGAAAGGGCGTTCTTATTGCGGCAACGACCCTTATCGCTATCGACCCACTGACCTGTGCTTTCTCGGTGGCTGTTTTCGCTATCGTGCTTGCGGCAACAAAATATGTGTCTGTAGGTTCTATATGCGCCGCTATCGCATATCCTGTTTTTACGCCTATCGTTCAGCTTTTTATCATCAAGGGCGACGGCGTTCTTGCAAACACTCTTATGGCAACGGCTATCGGTCTGCTTATCATTTATATGCACAGACCTAATATCAAACGCCTTATGAACGGCACCGAAAACAAATTCGGAAGCAAGAAAAAGGCGTAAGGGAGGTTTTATTATGGCAGATATTACTATACTCGGTTCAGGCGGATTTGGTCTTGCACTGGCAATAATGTGCGACAATGCAGGGCATAAAGTAACAGTATGGTCAAAGTTTCAGGACGAGATAGATGCTATCAAGAGAACAGGTGAGCTTAAAGCAAAGCTTCCTGGCGTTCAGGTGAACAAGACTATCGAGCTTACAACGGATATAAGCTGTGTTAAGGATAAAGACATGGTGATACTTGGCATACCTTCACCTTTCCTCAGAGAGGTCTGCGAAAGCGTTGTGCCTTATCTTGAAAGCAGAACAATAGTTGTGAACACGGCAAAGGGTCTTGAGGGCGGAAGCCTTAAAACTATGTGCTGTGTGGCGAGAGAGTGTTTTCCGAACAATCATGTTGCGGTGCTTACCGGTCCGTCACACGCAGAGGAAGTGGCAAGAAAAGTTCCAACTACTGTTGTTACTGCTTCTGACGACAGGGAGGTTTCATATTATATACAGAACACTCTTTCTAACGATACGTTCAGAGTGTATGTTAATGATGACGTTATGGGCTGCGAGATAGGCGGTTCGCTGAAAAACGTCATCGCTTTGGCGGCAGGCGTTTGCGACGGCCTTGGACTTGGTGACAATACAAAGGCTGCACTTATGACAAGGGGTATCAGAGAGATATCACGTCTTGGAGTTGCAATGGGAGCAAAGCTTGAAACCTTTGGCGGACTTAGCGGCATAGGCGACCTTATCGTTACCTGTTGCTCAATGCACAGCAGAAACCGCCGTGCGGGTATTCTCATAGGCAAGGGAGTTACCCCTGAGGAGGCTGTAAGACAGGTCGGCACTGTTGAGGGCTATGTTTGCACCAAAAACGCATGGGAGCTTTCAAAGAGAATGGGCATTGAAATGCCTATCACAGAACAGCTTGCAAAGGTGCTTTTTGAGGGTGAGCCTGCGGCTAACGCTATCAAAAATCTTATGGGCAGACCAAACAGAAATGAAACTGAGTCAACTTTTCTGAGCTAGGAAAGCGACCGTTGAAAGGACGGATACATATGCTTAAAAGATACACTATCAAGACAGAACGCAGAGGGCTTTACAACATCACAAGCTATGTAAGGCAGGCTGTGACCGAATCAGGAGTTCAGGAGGGCATTGCAGTTATATTCTGTCCCCACACCACGGCGGCGATAACCATAAATGAGAATGCCGACCCCGACGTAAAAACAGATCTTCTTTACGCTTTGGAGGAAACATTTCCGAACAGACCGCAGTTCCGTCACGCTGAAGGAAACTCTGACGCTCATATGAAGTCAAGCTGTGTTGGTGCTTCGGAAACTGTTATCATCGACGATAACGAGCTTCTTCTTGGCACTTGGCAGGGTATCTATTTCGCTGAGTTTGACGGACCGAGAACAAGAAACTTTTTTGTGAAGATAATAAAGGGCTGATTTTGGCGTTTTTCCTCTTTACAATCTGCTGAAAATATTGTATAATTAATATGGATAATTCCAACGAAATATGTGTTAAGGAGTGCTTTGAAATATGGAACCTAAATATAAGAGAATATTGCTCAAATTAAGCGGCGAGGCTCTCGCAGGCGATAAGAAGATAGGTCTTGATTATGACGTTATCACCTCATTCGGCAAGAGCATAAAAAAATGTGTTGACGCCGGTGTTGAGGTAGGTATCGTTGTAGGCGGCGGCAATTTCTGGAGAGGCAGATCAAGCGGTGCAATGGACAGAACAAGAGCCGACCATATCGGTATGCTGGCAACTGCTATGAACGCACTTGCTGTTGCGGACGGTCTTGAGAACTGCGGACTTGAAGTGAGAGTACAGACGGCTATATCCATGCCACAGGTCGCTGAGCCTTACATCAGAAACAAGGCTATGCGTCATTTTGAAAAGGGCAGAGTAGTTATCTTCGGCTGCGGCACTGGTAACCCGTTCTTCTCAACTGATACGGCTGCTGCACTGAGAGCGGCTGAGATAGAGGCTGATATATTCTTTAAGGCTACCATGGTAGACGGTGTTTATGACAAGGATCCTCACAAGTATCCTGACGCTGTTAAGTATGACACACTTACATTTGCTGATATCCTTGCAAAGGGTCTGCAGGTAATGGACTCGACCGCTGCGGCAATGTGTAAGGACAACAATATCCCGATACTCGTTTTCGATCTTGCAAGACCAGACAATATCTATGACGCTTGCATGGGCGAAAATATAGGCACTCTCGTAAAATAATAAAGATAATCAAGAAAGGATCGTTTGAATATGAAACAGATCAAGGAAAATGCTAAGACAAAAATGGAGAAATCCATAAACGTTATGCTTTCGGACTTTGCAGGCATCAGAGCAGGCAGAGCTAATCCGTCCGTACTCAACAAAGTCCAGGTAGAATATTATGGCGCAATGACTCCTGTTACACAAATGGCGGCGGTTTCTGTTGCTGAGGCAAGAGTGCTTGTTATACAGCCATGGGATAAGTCAACTCTCAAGCCTATCGAAAAGGCTATCCAGGCTTCTGATATCGGCATCAATCCACAGAACGACGGCTCTGTTATAAGACTTACTTTCCCACAGCTCACTGAGGACAGACGTAAGGAGCTTGTTAAGGACATTAAGAAAATGGGCGAGGAGTGCAAGGTCGCTATCCGTTCTATCAGACGTGACGCTATGGAAAAGTTCAAGGCAATGAAGAAGAACAACGAGATCACAGAGGACGATCTTAAGGACTGCGAGGATGAGATCCAGAAGCTTACTGACAGGTTCGTTAAGGAAGTTGACGGTCACGTTGCCGAAAAGGAAAAAGAGATACTCTCTATCTAAGCCATGGCGAAGAATGAGAAGATAAGCCTTGGAGAGAACGTGTCTGTGCCTGTTCATGTGGGCGTTATCATGGACGGCAACGGCAGGTGGGCGAAAAAGAGGGGTATGCCCCGAAAGTTCGGTCACAGAGAGGGCGCAAAGACCTTTCGTGCCATAACAAGACACGCCAAGGCGCTTGGAATACAATATATAACTTACTATGCGTTTTCTACCGAGAACTGGAAAAGACCTAAGGACGAGGTAGACGCAATTATGGATCTTTTTGAAAAGTATCTTGACGAGGTCAGGGACTTTATCGAGGAGAATATCAGGGTGCGCTTTATAGGCGACAGAACAAGACTCAGCGAAAATCTGCAAAGGAAAATGGCTTCCGTTGAGGAGGACTCAAAGGACTTTGACTCTATGACCCTTGTGCTTGCTATCAACTACGGCGGCAGGGACGAGATCTGCCATGCGGCTAAGAAATTGGCTCAGCAGGTGAAAGAAGGCAAGCTGGAGCCTGAGGATATCACAATGGATATGATAGAGAGAAATCTCTACACTGAGGAGATACCTCCTGTTGACCTTGTTATAAGACCTAGCGGAGAGCAAAGATTGTCAAACTTTATGATATGGCAGGCGGCTTACGCGGAGTTTTATTACACAAATATCCTATGGCCTGACTTCAAAGGCAGCGACCTTGACAAGGCTGTTATCGCATACAGCGAAAGAAACAGAAGATTTGGAGGGGTGTAAAAAATGTCTACCCGTATTAAATCTGCGGCAGTTGCCATTGTTATCGCAGTGATACTGCTTATCGCACACGGAACGTTCCTGTTCAATATTGCGGTGGGCGCAATTTCTGCACTTGCAATATATGAGATATTCAGGGCGACAAAAATGACAGAGCATAAGTATCAGACCATTGCCTGCTGTGCGTTTGCCTTTGTGGACGCTTTCATGCCTGTGTTCTACAGACACGGCTGGCTGTACTTTTTCAGCTACAAGCTTTACATGGGGCTTTTCGTTATAGCAATGTGTCTGCTTTATCTTAAAGAGCATACAAGATTCCAGTATACAGAGTTTTTCTTCATGCTGGGCGTGGGCATACTTCTGCCGTATTCATTCTCAACTTTGGTCACAATGGCAGGCTTGGGCGGCAAGGGCGTGTTTATGATAGTTCTTACTCTTGCAGCGGCTTGGCTGGCTGACAGCGGTGCTTATTTTGCAGGAACTTTCTTCGGCAAAACAAAGCTTTGCCCTGAGATAAGCCCTAAGAAAACTGTGGAGGGTCTTATAGGCGGTGTTATCTCAAATGGTATTCTTATGCTTATAATAAGCCTGTTCTATCAGTTCGTACTTAAAGGCGAGCCTATCCACTATCTAGGCGTTCTTATCGCAGGTATGCTTGCGGCTCTTATCGGACTTGTGGGCGACCTTACAGCTTCGGTGATAAAAAGACAGACAGGTATAAAGGACTATGGCAACATAATGCCGGGTCACGGTGGAATAATGGATCGCTTTGACAGCGTTCTGCTCGTTGCACCTTTTATGTACTATATGTTCACACAGGGGCTCATACTTAAATAGAAAATTATGACTTTTAGGGGCAGGCTTAGGCTTACCCCTTTTAAGCGTTATTAAGGCAACACCGCTTGCAAACCATCTTTATGCGGAATTGCCTGAATTTATTTTATATGATGAGGGACAATAAATGAAAACAATGACCATACTCGGTTCAACGGGTTCTATAGGCACGCAGGCATTAGAAGTGGCTGCAAAGCATAATATTAAAGTAAAGGCGCTTGCGGCAAATTCTGACGTTGAAAAGCTTGCGGCTCAGGCTAAGAAGCTTTTGCCTGAGCATGTGTGCATCTACCGTGAGGACAAAAAGGCAGAGCTCGAAAAGCTTCTCAGTGGCACTGGCATAAAAATATCCACAGGCATGGAGGGACTTAAAGAGATAGCAAGAATGGACGGGGTCGATATCATGCTCAACTCAGTCGTTGGCATGGTGGGTCTTGTGCCAACCCTTACGGCTATCGAAAAAAGCACTGACATTGCACTTGCAAATAAGGAAACACTTGTGGCAGGCGGTGAGCTTGTTATAAAGGCGGCTGCTGAAAAGGGAGTGAAGATATATCCTGTTGACAGCGAACATTCGGCTATCTTTCAGTGCCTGCAGGGAAACGAGGGCAACAAGCTCAAAGGGATAATCCTTACTGCTTCGGGAGGACCATTCTTTGGCAAAACAAAGTCTGACCTAGAGGGCGTGACAGTTGAGCAGGCTCTTAATCACCCTAATTGGTCAATGGGCAGAAAGATAACCATTGACTCTGCTACGCTTATGAACAAGGGTCTTGAATTTATCGAAGCAATGTGGCTTTTCAAGCTCAGACCTGAGCAGATCGAGATAGTTGTCCATAGACAGAGCGTTGTACATTCAGCGGTGGAGTATGAGGATAATTCTGTTATCGCACAGCTTGGCGTGCCTGATATGAAAATACCCATACAGTATGCTCTGCTTTATCCTGAAAGAGTGGAATGCGATGTGAAAAAGCTGTCCCTTACAGACTATGGAAAACTCACTTTCGAGAAGCCTGACTATGATACGTTCGATTGTCTGAGGGCTTGTATAAAGGCTGTCACTATCGGTGGAAATCTTCCTGCGGCAGTGAATGGAGCGAATGAGGAAGCCGTTGCGGCTTTTCTTGACGGCAGGATAGATTTTCTTGACATTGGCAGGATAGTAATGAATGTCTGCGAGAATACACCACGAAAAGAGATAAAGTGCGTGGAAGATGTGCTGGAAGCGGATAGAAAGGCTAGGAAGAGAGCGAAGGAGCTTATCGAAGCTTAGTGAGGAGCGGCTTTTAAGTGAGGAGTGAGGAGTGAGGAATGGCAAAGCCATACCGAGCAAAGCGATTTTGCGGCAAGATAAACTATCCCGAATATTTGTAGGGGCTGGCGCCCTCGACAGCCCGCTCGGAGGAGCGAGGTTTGAATTATCCAGAGCTTATGTAGAAAACATTATGTGGATAACACAAATGAGATTGTAGACGAAATGTCGGAGGGGTCGGGACGTCGGATTTATGCAAAGCAGAAATTGTGCCGCTCCCCTACAGAAAATAAATTACCACAACATTAGTAAATCAAACGCACAGAGTGTTCATGCGAGGTAAAAAAATGAGTATATTATTTGCAATATTGATCTTTGAAGCTATCATAATAATACACGAGCTTGGTCACTTTATTGCGGCGAAAGCCAGCGGAGTAAAGGTCAACGAGTTCGCTATTGGCATGGGTCCTGCCATTATCAAAAAGAAAAAGGGCGATACCCTTTACGCTTGGCGTGTGTTTCCCATAGGCGGCTATTGTGCCATGGAGGGCGAAGATAACGGCAGCGGTGACGAGGGTGCTTTCTGCAACAAGAGCCTGCCTAGAAGAATGCTTATCGTGGTGGCAGGCGTTATAATGAATCTTGTGCTTGGATATATTATCCTTTGTATCAGCACCGCAAGGTCTGACGGCATCGCAACCACCACTATATCGTGGTTTGAGGATAACGCTATATCCCAATCGACCGGCTTGCAGGTGGGTGACGAGATAATCGAGGTCAACGGCATGAGGATTTTCACTACTATGGATATGTCCTATCAGTTTGGCAACGATGAGGACGGCAAGTTCGATATGGTGGTGAAGCGTGACGGAAAAAAGGTGGAGCTTAAAGATGTCACCTTTGCAACGGACGATAATACCATGCACATTGATTTCAAGGTCGCACCAAAAGCTGTGACCGTCGGCTCTGTGATAACTCAGTCTTTTAAGCAGGGCTGTACTGACGGCAGACTTATCTATATCTCCTTTGCCGACCTTATAAGAGGAAAGTATTCCATAAAAGACCTCAGCGGTCCTGTGGGTATCGTTGATACTATCGACAATGTTATCGACAGCGAAAGGGACAGCCAGTCAGGTAAAATAGATTGGTCGTCACTTATTGACACAATGTTGTCGCTGGGTGCGTTCATGACCATAAATATCGGCATTTTCAATCTCTTGCCATTGCCTGCACTTGACGGCGGAAGACTTTTGTTTCTTATTATCGAAGCGGTACGCCGTAAGCCTGTCAAGCCTGAGCATGAGGGAATGGTACACGCTATCGGTATGGCGGCTCTGTTGCTTCTTATGGTAGTGGTGACAGTGAGCGATATCATCAAGCTTGTTTAAAGGAGGAACTGTTTATGTCAGGTGAAAATAAGAGAAACGTAAGACCAGTCAAGGTGGGAGGACTTGTCCTTGACGGAAAAAAAATATATATTCAATCAATGCTCAATGTGCCGTCTACGGACATAGAAGGCTCTGTTAAGCAGGCTGTGGAGCTTGAAAAGGCTGGCTGTGAAATAGTAAGAGCGGCTATACCAAACATGGAAGCCGTTAAGCTTATCCCTGCTATCAAAGAGAAGATCTCTATCCCTCTTGTGGCGGATATCCACTTTGACTATCGCCTTGCCATTGCGGCGGCGGAAGCTGGTATCGACAAGATAAGGATTAACCCCGGAAATATCGGCTCTATGGATAGGGTGAAAGCGGTGGTTAAAGCCTGTCGTGAAAGAAATATCCCTATCAGGATAGGCGTGAACGGCGGCTCTCTGGAAAAGGAGCTTCTTGCAAAATACGGTTCGCCAACTGCGGAGGCTCTTGTGGAAAGTGCAATGGGTCATGTGAGAATTTTGGAGCAGTGCGACTTTGAGGATATCGTTATTTCTATAAAGTCATCAGACGTGCCGACTATGATAAAGGCATACAGACTGTGTGCACAGACCTGTAATTATCCTCTGCACCTTGGAGTAACTGAGGCTGGCACCGAGAGAATGGGTCTTATAAAATCATCTATCGGTATAGGTTCGCTTCTGTGCGACGGCATAGGCGAAACTATAAGAGTTTCACTTACCGACGAGCCTGTAAAAGAGATATACGCCGCAAAGGATATTTTAAAGGCTATCGGCAAGAGTGGCGGAGTAAGGATAGTTTCCTGCCCTACCTGCGGAAGAACTAGGATAGACCTTATAGGTCTTGCTAAAAAGGTTGAGGAAGCCACCAAGGATATAGACAAGGATATCAAGATAGCCGTTATGGGCTGTGTTGTGAACGGCATAGGCGAGTCTGGCAACGCTGATATAGGCATTGCAGGCGGTGACGGCTGTGCGGTGATATTCAGCCACGGTGAAAAGCTCAGAAAGGTATCAGAGGAGGAGGCTTTGCCTGCGCTTCTGGCGGAAATAGAAAAACTTTAAAAGGATATACCATAAATGAATACATACACCATTGAAAGCTTCTTTGAGAACTATAAGGAGCTTATACCCTCTGTGATAGAAAAGGGCAGGATATTAAGGCTGGGCTATAACGAAGAAAACGGCACCTTTACCTGTCAGGCGGCTTTTGACAAGCTGGTGCCTTTTGACAGCACAGTGGAATTTGAAATGAAAATGAGGGCGGCTCTCGGAGCAGGAAAGTTTATTTTGCAGCTCAAATATACCCCTGATATGCTTTGTGCGGAGTATTTTCCTGAGCTTTGCAAGTTCCTTAAAAGCAGATTTCCTCTTGTGAACGGCTTTTTTGACAACGCTGAGGCTGTTTATGAAAACGGCGTTTTCACCGTGGATATAAAACACGGAGGCGAAGCGTTGCTGAA
Source organism: Ruminococcus sp. RTP21198st1_G1_RTP21198_201120 (assembly GCF_040924265.1). NCBI lineage: Bacteria > Bacillati > Bacillota > Clostridia > Eubacteriales > Oscillospiraceae > Ruminococcus > Ruminococcus sp. RTP21198st1_G1_RTP21198_201120. Next base: position 45,865 of record NZ_JBCOMH010000007.1, on the reverse strand, counting down.
AAAGGCGGGCATAGAAACGGCTTTTCCTGCGCTCACCATGGAGCTTTTTTCCGTAAGGGCGGATATAAAGCTCACAGGTGTGCTTGAAACTGATATGGAAGAGCATCAGCGTGAGCAGGAGGAGTTTTTGAACTCCCTCCCTGTGCCGAAAATAGACCCTGCACAGCCTGAGAAAAAGGCGGCTGTTACCACTAATACTGCAAGCGGTGCTTCTGTGGATTTCCGAACTGCAAATGTGGACTTCACAAGGTTCTCGCTTTTGTGCGATGACGCTCTTGTGCTTATGGGTGCGCCAATATCAGGAAACGAGCAGGTGATGCAGATGAAAGATATCCCTGCGGATTACCGTGGACGTGTGGTGGTCTGGGGCGATATTTTCGGACCTGTGGAAACAAAGGAAACAAAGTCGGGTATGCTTATAGCACACCTGAATTTTACCGACTATACTTCCTCAAACTCTATAAAGTTCATAGGCTCAAACAAGAATTTCAGAAACATGAAAGGCTTGAAAAGGGCAGTGCTTGAGGCAATGCTGGAACACCTTAAGGCAGGCAAGACCATACTTGTGGCAGGTGAGATAGAGGAGGACGATTTCGACCATTCTATAAATATCAAGCCTGACAGCATTATGGTCGTAAAGCGTGAAAAGGAAAAGGATACCTGCGAGCATAAGCGTGTGGAGCTTCATTGCCATACCAATATGTCTATGATGGACGCTCTCACTCCTGCGGGCAAGCTTGTGGAAAGAGCCTATTCATGGGGACACAAAGCACTTGCCATAACAGACCACGGTGTCGTTCAGGGCTATCCTGACGCCGGAAATACCTGTATCGGCATACGCAAGGGCGGCGGTGACTTCAAGGTGCTTTACGGCATAGAGTCATACGAGGTCAATAATGACGAAAAGATATTCCGTGGAACGGACAAGCGTGAACTTACAGACGAGATAATCTGCTTTGACCTTGAAACTACGGGTACAAATCCTAATGAAGATAGGATCATCGAGATAGGCGCTGTCAAGCTGAGAGATCTTGAAGTTGTGGACAAGCTCGATATTTTCGTGAACCCTGAAAGACCTATCCCTGAGTTTATCTCAAACCTCACCCACATCACTGACGATATGGTAAAGGACGGTGCAAGCGAAAGGGAAGCTCTCCTTAAATTCAAGGAGTTTATCGGTGACGACCCTGTTCTTGTGGCGCACAATTCTCAGTTCGATACGGGCTTTATATCCGCCTGTGCAAAAAGACAGGGCATCGAGATAAAATATTCTTCTATAGACACTGTGCCAATGTCGCAGATAATGCTTCCGGAGCTTGAAAAGCATAAACTCAACTATGTGGCGGAGCATTTCGGACTTGGGGATTTTCAGCACCACCGTGGCTGTGATGACGCAGAGGTGCTTGCAGGGATATTCATAAGGCTGTCGAAAATGCTCATGGAGCAGTATCCTCTGATTCTTATAACAGTGGATATGCTCAACAGTTTGCTTGCAAATGAAAATCAGGTGCTTGCAAAGCCGACTTATCACCAAATTATTATCGTAAGAAATAACACGGGTCTGAAAAATTTGTATAGGCTTATATCAGACTCCAATCTTAAATATTTCAAAAGACGTCCGAGAATACCAAAATCTGAGCTTGTAAGACACCGTGAGGGTCTTATCCTCGGTAGTGCCTGCGAGCGTGGCGAGGTCATTCAGGCTTATCTCGAGGGCAGAAACTATGAGGAGATCAAGCAGATAGCAAGCTTTTATGACTATCTGGAGATCCAGCCTGACGGAAACAACAAATTTATGCTCACCACCGAAAAGCCTCCTTATGACAGGATACACACAGCGGAGGATATAAAGGATATAAACCGCTTTATTGTAAAACTTGGGGAGGACTTGGGCATACCCGTCTGTGCAACAGGCGACGTGCATTTTATGGACAAGACCGACGCACAGTTCAGGTCGGTGATACAGGCTTCAATGGGCTTCCCTGACGCCGATACTCAGCCTCCTTTGTACCTTAAGACCACAAACCAAATGCTTGACGAGCTGAGCTATCTTGGCGAGGAAAAGGCATTTGAGGTCGTTGTAACGAATACAAACAACGTGGCTGATATGGTAGACCCTGATCTGAAAGCGTTCCCGAACGGTACTTATACGCCTTTTATCGAAGGCTCGGTTTATCAGCTTCAGTATATATGCTGGAAGAAATGCTGTTCCATTTACGGCGACTGCGACCCTGAGACTATAGAAGTTCCTGAGGGCGAGGACGTTGACGTATCAAAATATTTTGAGGGACACATTCCAGACCTTGTTTTCAAAAGACTTAAAAGAGAGCTTGACTCTATTATCAAGCACGGATTTGCAGTGCTTTACATGATATCTCAGAAACTTGTTGCCAACTCTAACGAGAATGGCTATCAGGTAGGTTCAAGAGGCTCGGTAGGTTCGTCCTTCGTTGCCTCCATGTCGGGTATCTCTGAGGTAAATCCTCTTGTGCCACACTATGTCTGTCTTAACTGCCACCACAGCGAGTTCATTACAGACGGCTCGGTAGGCTCAGGCTTTGACCTGCCGCCGAAAAACTGTCCTGTGTGCGGAGAGAATATGCACCGTGACGGACACGATATCCCATTTGAAACGTTCCTTGGCTTTGACGGCGATAAAGCCCCTGATATCGACCTTAACTTCTCAGGTGACTATCAGGCAAAGGCGCATAAATATACGGAAGTTCTTTTCGGTGAGGACCATGTGTTCAAAGCCGGTACTATCGGCATGATCCAGGAAAAGACAGCTTTCGGCTATGTTATGAAATATCTTGACGAGCGTGGAAAAACAGTGCCAAAGGCTGAGATAGAGCGTCTTAAGCTTGGCTGCTGCGGCATAAAGAGAACGACCTCTCAGCACCCGGGTGGAATGGTCGTTATCCCTAGCGACTATGAGGTCTATGACTTCACACCTGTTCAGCACCCTGCGGAAAAAGTGGACTCTGACATGGTCACTACCCACTTCGACTTCCATTCTCTCCACGATACTATCTTGAAGTTGGACGAACTTGGTCACGATAACCCGACAATGTATAAGTATCTGGAAATGTTCACAGGACGAGATATCCTCGATTGCCCCATGTCTGACCCTGCGGTCTATTCGCTGTTCACTTCCCCTGAGTCACTTGGAGTGACGGAGGAGGATATAATGTGTCAGACGGGAACACTCGGTATACCTGAAATGGGTACGCCGTTCGTAAGACAAATGCTTCTTGACTGTCAGCCGAAAAACTTCTCTGACCTTTTGCAGATATCAGGACTTTCACACGGCACTGACGTATGGCTCGGCAACGCACAGGAGCTTATCAAAAACGGCACCTGCGATATCTCAAATGTTATCGGTACTCGTGACAGTATCATGACATATCTGCTTTATCATGGCGTTGAGCCAAAGCTGTCATTTAAGATAATGGAGATAACCCGTAAGGGAAAAGCTCCGAAACTGCTCACAGAGGAAATGAAAGAGAATATGCGTCAGCATGACGTTCCGGAGTGGTATATCGACAGTTGTTTGAAGATAAAATATATGTTCCCGAAAGCCCATGCGGCGGCATATGTTACGGCAGCTATAAGACTTTGTTGGTTCAAGGTGCATGAGCCGCTTGCGTTCTATGCAACTTATTTTACGGTCAAGGGCGAGGATTTTGACGCAGAGATCGCTCTCAAGGGAAAATATATCGTCAGAAGCAAGATAGAAGAAATAAAGAATAAACCAAAAGACGAGGTGTCGGGTAAGGACAGCGGTGTGCTTGAAATTCTCATGCTTGTGAATGAAATGCTCAGCCGTGGATATGACTTTTTGCCTGTAAACATCAAAAAATCTCACGCAACTATCTATCAGATAGAGGACGGCAAGATAAGGCTTCCGTTCTGTTCACTTAACGGAGTGGGCGAGTCTGCGGCGATAAGCATTTACGAAAAGGCGCAGAACGGCGAGTTTATCTCTATCGAGGAGTTCCAACAGCAGAGCGGAGTGTCCAAATCTGTTATCGAAACTCTGGAGAAAAACGGAGCTTTCGGCGATATGCCTAAATCTAACCAGATATCGTTGTTCTGATAGTTACTATGCACAATTTCATACTTTGCCCTTGTAACACTATTGACAAACAAGGGCGGGTGTGATAAAATTATTTGTGTTGATACTATGCTATCACTTTACTACGATAAAGTGAGCGAAGGCGTTACATAACAACATAGAAAGTACAATCTATAATTTATATACAGGAAGGAAAAGTGTATGAAAAGATATGATCTTATAACCCCTGAGGGTACGAGAGATCTGCTGTTTGAGGGCTGTCTGGCACGAAGAATGGTGGAGGACAGGCTGTCAAAGCTGTTTGAGGGCTTTGGCTACAGCGAGGTGGTAACACCGGGAATAGAGTTTTATGATCTGTTTATGGGAAGCTCGAGAAACTTCCAGCAGGAGAGCCTTTATAAGCTTACAGACTCAAAGGGCAGACTTATCGTTATGCGTCCTGATTCCACGATACCCATAGCAAGACTTGCTTCCACAAGATTAAAGGGAGCAAAGCTTCCCCTTAGACTATACTACAATCAGAGCATTTTTGAAAATAACTCCCTGCTCAAAGGACGTTCAGACGAGGTAGTTCAGGCAGGTATCGAGCTTATTGGCGGAGAAAATTCCAAGAGAGCAGATTACGAGGTGCTATGCACTGCTGTTGAAGCCCTTTCAAGCTTTGATAAGGAGAATTTCAGACTTGAGATAGGTCATATCGGATATTTCAAGGAGCTTGTGGCTCAGCTTGACGTTGACGACGCAGTAAGAGAGGAGATAAGACTTCTTATCTCTGCAAAGAACTATCCTGCACTTAACGATATACTTGACGAGGTGGGCGACAATCAGGTGACTAATGCGCTCAGACAGCTCCCAAGACTTTTCGGAGGTGTTGAGGTGTTCGACAAGGCTGCTGATATTTATACTGACGATAAGATAACAGGCATACTTTATAACCTTAAAGAGGTCTACACCAGACTTTCAAGCCTTGGTTATGAGGGCAAGATATCTGTTGACCTTGGCATCGTGAGTCATGCGGATTACTACACAGGCATTGTGTTCAAGGGCTATCTTTCAGAGGTCGGTCAGTCGGTGCTTAAAGGCGGAAGATATGACAGACTTCTGGCAGAGTTCGGCAACGATTGCCCGGCGGTGGGCTTCGGCATAAGCGTTGACTCTGTTGCAAGACATATCGAAAAGCTAGGCGGAGCACCAAAGCTCAGAACTCCTGACGCAGTTGTGTTTGGCGAAAAGGGCTACGTGGTGGAAGCCATGGAATATGCTCAGACACTCGTAAGAGAGGGTCTGACAGTTGAAAACTCGCTTTTCAACACCCTCGATGAAACAAAGTCTTACGCAAAGTCAAAGGGAATAAAGAAGCTTGTGGTCGTTGGCAGCGAGATAACAGAGCTTGATATATAAGTTTGGAGGATAAGTTAAAATGAACAGACCCCTTAGGATAGCTCTTACAAAGGGCAGACTTGAAAAGGATACAGTCGGTCTTTTAGAGAAGATAGGCTATGACTGTACCGCAATAAGAGAAAAGGGAAGAAAGCTTATTCTTCCTGTACCTGACGGAAACCTTGAAGTTGTGCTTGCAAAGGCAAACGACGTTATCACATACGTTGAGCATGGCGTGTGCGATATGGGTGTTGTTGGCAAGGACACTATCATGGAAATGCAGGGCAAGTTCTTTGAGCTTGTTGATATCGGCTTCGGCAGATGTAAATTTGCACTTGCCACAAAGAAAGGCTCAAAGTTCTACGGCGGATTTGATGTCAAGACAGTTGCAACAAAATACCCTAACATCACAAGAAGATTTTTTGAAGCAAAGGGAATGGACGTTGACATCATCAAGATAGAAGGCTCAGTTGAGCTTGCACCGCTCCTTGAGCTTGCAGACGGTATCGTTGATATCGTTGAAACAGGCACGACACTTAAAGAAAACGGCCTTGAAGTCATCGAGGACGTTTGCCCTATCTCTGCAAGGCTTATCGTAAATATGGTAAGCATGAAAATGCGCCAGCAGGAGATCGAGAATTTTGTAAAGCTTGTTGAAGAAAATATCGACAAGTAGTTTATATAAACGGAAAGGACAGTATTGAAATGGCTGAAATAAAGAAGATTTTTGTCAACGGCAAAGACGAGGTAGAGTTTTTCAAGCAGCTTGAAAAGAGAAGTGGCGAAACAAATAAGAAGGTCACAGCCGTTGTTAATGAAATAATCGAAACTGTCAGAGAGGGTGGCGACAACGCTGTAAAGGCTTATACAGAAAAGTTTGACGGCAAGCTCCCAGAGTATTATGAAGTTCCAAGAGATGTTATAAATGACGCTCTCACTGAAGCCGATCAGGACTTTGTTGACGCAATGCTCAACGCAGTTGCGAACATCACAGATTTTCACCAAAGACAGAAGTCACAGAGCTTTATAAATGCTAAGGATAACGGCTGTATTCTCGGTCAGAAGGTAAGAGGACTTAACAGAGTTGGTCTTTATGTTCCGGGCGGCACAGCAGCTTATCCGTCAAGCGTGCTTATGAACGCTGTTCCTGCAAAGATAGCAGGCGTTAAGGAGATAATCATGGTAACTCCACCGCTCAAAGACGGCACACCAAATAAGGATATTCTTGTGGCAGCAGCTCTCTGCGGAGTTGACAGAGTGTTCATGAGCGGCGGCGCACAGGCTATTGCTGCCCTTGCCTACGGCACAGAGGAGATACCAAAGGTCGATAAGATAGTAGGCCCTGGAAATATCTATGTTGCAACAGCAAAGAAGCTTCTTTATGGTGTTGTTGATATAGACATGGTGGCAGGTCCGAGCGAGATACTTGTTATGGCTGACGAAAAGGCTAACCCTAAGTTCATTGCCGCAGACCTTATGTCACAGGCTGAGCATGATAAGCTTGCTTCCGCTATCCTTGTTACAACAAGCGAGAGCATTGCAGACAGAACTATCGAAGAGATAAACAGACAGGTGCAGAGCCTTTCAAGAAAAGAGATAATCGAGAGCTCTCTTGAAAATTACGGTGCTATCCTTATCTGCAATACAAAGGACGAAGCTTGCGACCTTGCAAACAGATTTGCTCCTGAGCACCTTGAAGTGCTTTTTGAAAACCCTATGGAGTATCTTGGCAGACTTGATAATGCAGGTTCAATATTCCTTGGTCAGTATGCTTCAGAGCCGCTTGGCGACTACTATGCAGGTCCTAACCATGTTCTTCCAACAAGCGGCACAGCTAGATTCTTCTCGCCTCTGTCAGTAAACAGCTTTGAAAAGCGTTCAAGCTTTACATACTATACCGAGGACGCTCTCAGAGAAGCAAAAGACGATATCGTTCTTATTGCAGAAAAAGAGGGTCTGACGGCTCACGCAAATGCAATAAAGGTAAGATTTTAAGCGGTAAAGGTGATGAAAATGCGTACAGCGGAGATAAAAAGAAAAACTAAGGAAACTGATATAGAGGTGTTCGTGAAGCTTGACGGTGAGGGCAAGGTAAGTGTAAACACAGGCATAGGCTTTTTTGACCATATGCTCACAGCCCTTGGCGTTCACAGCGGAATAGACATGGACGTTGAGTGTACAGGCGACCTTTATGTTGACGGACACCACACAGTTGAGGACGTTGGCATATGCTTGGGCAAAGCCTTTGCGGAAGCATTGGGCGACAAAGCAGGCATTGCAAGATATGGCTCGGCTTTCGTGCCAATGGACGAAGCACTGGCATTCTGCTCACTGGATATAAGCGGCAGACCTTTTCTTGCGTTCAATGCTGAGTTCCATGATGACAGGATAGGTCAGTATGACACCTGCCTGACAGAAGAATTTTTCAGAGCCTTTGCTTTCAATTCAGGCATAACACTGCATATCCGTGAGGAGTACGGCAAGAACGACCACCATATTGCAGAAGCAATGTACAAAGCAGTGGCTCACGCTTTGAAGGACGCTGTAAAAATAACAGGAACAGGAGTTTTATCCACCAAAGGAGTGCTTTAAATGATAGCAATAATCGACTACGGTGCAGGCAATATATTCTCTGTAAAAAACGCTCTGGACTATCTTGGTTTTGAGAACAAGCTCACAGACAAAAAAGAAGATATCGAAAAAGCCGACGCAATTATACTCCCCGGCGTGGGAGCGTTCCCATGGGCAATGAATATGCTCGGTCTTAGCGGTCTTATCGACACTATCAAGGAGCAGGCTAAAATAAAGCCTTTCCTTGGCATATGCCTTGGAATGCAGCTTCTTTTTGAGAAAAGCTATGAGTTTGAGGAGTGCAAGGGTCTTGGCCTTATCGGTGGCTATGTTGACAAGATAAACGAGCCTGACCTCGTTATCCCGCACATGGGTTGGAACAAGCTTGTGTATAACCACGATTGTCCTCTTTTTGACGGTCTGGGTGATGACGAGTATGTCTATTTCGTACACTCATACAAGGCTTTCTGCGACAATAAAAGTCTGTATGCCTACTGCGAATACGGCTCGAAAGTCCCTGCGGTGGTATCGGACGGAAGATATATCTTCGGCTGTCAGTTCCACCCTGAGAAGAGTGGAAAAACTGGTCTTAAAATACTTGAAAACTTTGCGAAAATGTCACAGGAGGTAAAATAATATGCTTGCAAAAAGAATTATACCATGCCTTGATGTGCGTGACGGAAAGGTTGTAAAGGGAGTAAATTTCGAGGGCATAAAAGAAGTCGGCGACCCTGTTGAATGTGCATATGAATACAATTTGCAGGGTGCAGACGAGATAGTTTTCTATGACATAACAGCCTCCCACGAGGGCAGAGGCGTTATGCTGGACGTTGTACGTGAAACAGCCAAAAAGGTATTTGTACCGCTCACTGTTGGAGGCGGTATCAAAACTGTTGACGATATAAGAGATACTCTCCGTGCAGGCGCAGACAAGGTGTCTGTGAACTCTCAGGCAGTGCAGAATCCTCAGCTTATAAAAGACGGCGCGGATATTTTCGGCTGTCAGTGCATCTGCGTTGGCGTTGACGCAAAGAAGGTCGGCGACAACAAGTGGACGGTCTACATCAACGGCGGAAGAGTGGATATGCGAATGGATCTTATCGACTGGGTGAAAAAGTGCGAACAGCTTGGTGCAGGTGAGATATGCCTGAACTCTATCGACACAGACGGTGTAAGGGGCGGCTTTGACCTGCCAATGCTGAAAGCTGTGTGCAGTGCTGTAAAGATACCTGTTATCGCAAGCGGCGGAGCAGGAAAGCTTTCAGACTTTGCTGACGCTTTCCTTGAAACTGATTGCTCAGCGGCTCTTGCGGCAAGCCTTTTCCATTTCAAAGAGCTGACAGTACAGCAGGTAAAGGACGATTGCAGGAGCAAGGGAATTATCGTGAGGTGAGCATAATGATTGTTTTCAATATCGTATTTACTTTGTTTATACCAGTGCTTATGATATTGTGCGGCTATCTGATGTATAAGCATACACCGAAAGATATCAACTGCTTGGTGGGCTATCGCACTGCTATGTCATTGAAAAATCAGGAAACGTGGGATTTTGCCCACAATTATTGCGGACGTCTGTGGGTAAAGGTCGGAGCGGTCATGACGATAATTTCGGCATTGGTCTGTGTTCCATATTTCTTTATGAGCAGCGGCAAGGCGACTGTGATAATGTGCATAGCTGAAGTGATACAGGTGGTATTTTTGTGCTGGACGATAGTACCAACAGAACGAGCACTCAAAGATAATTTCGACCAAGACGGCAACAGAAAGGACAAATAATGAACCCAATAAAAGTTGATATAAACGATCTGGATAAATATTTTGTAAAAAGCGAGCTTACCCCTGCTATCGCATTTGATGTGGATACAAAAACTGTGCTTATGCTTGCTTATATGAATAAGGAGAGCCTGAAAAAAACACTTGAAACAGGCTATACATGGTATTGGAGCAGATCAAGACAGGAATATTGGAACAAGGGTGCAACAAGCGGTCATCTGCAAAAGGTGGTTTCTATCTATGCGGACTGTGATAACGATACCCTGCTTCTTAACGTAAAGCAGACAGGTGTAGCCTGCCATACAGGCTCATATAGCTGCTTTTTCAATGAGATATATAATACGGAGGAAGAATAAAATGACAGTTTATCAGGAAATTTTCGAGGTAATAAAACAGCGTAAAGCTGACTATGAGGCAGGCAAGGCGCAGGAGAACAGCTACACAGCTTATCTTTTTGACAAGGGCGTAGACAAGATTTGCAAAAAGGTGGGCGAAGAGGCTACAGAAACAGTTATCGCTGCTAAAAACGGTGACAATGACGAGCTGAAAAACGAAATAAACGACCTTCTCTATCACGTTATGGTGCTTGCGGCAAATCAGGGACTTGAGTGGTCTGACGTGGAAAAGGTCCTTGACGAGAGAAACGAAAAAATAGGCAATCTGAAGAAATTTCATCAGGTAGACAAGAACACCTGATTATATGTATCCAAAGGCTCTGCGTTCATGCGCAGGGCTTTTTTTGCTTTATGAGAGGATTTTCAGAAATTTAAGCACACAAAAGCCTTTTGCCGAATAGAATATAGCGAAGTAAAAAAACTTCCATGATTTGATTTATAGGAGGACTTACTATGAGCGATTTTAACGGCAAACCTTTCAAGGAAGCAATGTGTATCGAGGCAATGCGTGTGTTTGATTCATGCTCGTCACAGGATTGTCTGGAGGATCTTGCGTTTACATTCAGCCAGGCAGACCAGACCGTGATAAACGCTGCGGCGTATATCAAAAGCACTTGTATCGACGTGACAGACGTAAGCTTTGCAATATCTCCGGTGGCATTCAACCACGGCTTTTATGCAGTTGACGTTACTTACACATTCAGGGCGCAGATAGAAGCATATGAAGCAGCAGGCGCAGCTCCAACAGTAGTTTACGGCACCTCATCATTCACAAAAAAAGTTATTCTTTTCGGCAGCGACGGCGGCACACAGAGATTTTCTACCTGCGAGCCGAACCAGGTCGTCACCACCTCGCCTACAAGCGGCTGCTCATGCTGTTGCTGCACAGCGGCAATGCCTTGCGCTTCTGTGAGCGTAGCAGCGCCAATGTGTCTTGACGCAAAGCTTGTCGCAGAGCCTGCACCAAGCGAGGAAAAGAACGTTCTTATCACTATCGGACTTTTCGCTATCATTCAGTTGTCAAGACCTGTGCCTATAATGGTGCCTGTATATGATTACTGCGTACCTGGCAAGGAGTGTTCCACAAACAGTGACAGCCCATGTGAGATGTTTGAAAAGATAGCATTCCCGACAGTAGAATTTTTCCCAAGAGGACTTGAAGAACCCCACTGCAAGGAAGAAAATGATACAGGGGGTCAGGGCGAAGCTCAGGGATAATATGTGATCTATGGGGGCGGAGTTTTCTGCCCCTTTTTGTTTTGCAAAGCAACCTGTTTGGCTCTTCGCTCCCAAAACGCTTGACAAGAAGCCTTAAAAGATTTATAATTAAAAGGAATGTACGAAATGAAATGAGGATATCAATGACTGAGAATTTTTCGGAAATAATAAATGAGGAAACCGCTCCGCAGAAGCTGCTCCAATGGTCTGGTGAATACGAAAGAACTTGCGGTCACAAGCCACTTGCCCTTATCCATTCATACGGCTGTCAGCAGAACGTCAGCGACGGCGAGAAGATAAAAGGTATGCTCTCAAAGGTGGGCTATGAGTTCACGTCCGATGTGAACGAGGCTCAGCTTATATTGTATAACACCTGCGCTGTAAGAGAAAATGCCGAGGACAAGGTGTTCGGCAAACTTGGCGACCTTAAACATCTCAAAGAAAACAATCCCGAGCTTATTATAGGTATCTGCGGCTGTATGGCTCAGCAGAAGCACGTTGCCGAGAAGATAAAAAAGACCTACCGTCAGGTGGATCTTGTTTTCGGAACTTTTGCATACAACGATATGTATAATATGCTGTGGGAGATAATATCAAAGCATGACAGGATATTCAATCTGTCAGAAAATCATGTTGACATAAACGAGGATTTCTTGCAACTTCGTGACGATAAGATAAGAGCGTTCGTGCCTATCATGTATGGCTGCAACAATTTCTGCACCTATTGCATAGTGCCTTACGTCAGGGGCAGAGAACGCAGCAGAAAGCCTGAGTCCGTTATCGCAGAGGTAAAAGCACTTGTGAAAAACGGATACAAAGAAATAACACTGCTAGGTCAGAACGTTAATTCATACAGTTATGGTTTTCCTGAGCTTTTGAGAGAGCTTGACAAGATAGAGGGCGATTTTCGCATAAGATTTATGTCAAGCCACCCAAAGGACGCAAGCCATGAGCTTATTGACGCTATACTTGAATGCAAAAAGGTGTGCAAGCATTTGCATCTTCCTGTGCAGGCAGGCTCAGACAGGATACTAAAGCTTATGAATCGCCGCTATACCACGGCGGATTATCTGAAAATAATCGACTATGCCAGAAGCAAAGACCCTGAGTTTTCATTCACAACAGACCTTATCGTTGGCTTCCCAAGTGAAACATACGAGGAATTCTGCGAAACTAAGGAGCTTATCAAAAAGGTAAAGTACGATAATATCTATTCTTTTGTGTATTCAAGACGAAGCGGCACAAAGGCTGCCGAAATGGAGGATCACATCTCAGACAAGCAGAAGGGTCTGTGGCTGAGAGAACTGCTTTTGGAGCAGAGAGAGGTGTCAACAGCGTGGCTTTCAAGATTTGTGGGAAGAACTGTAACCGTGCTGCCAACAGGCGAGGGCAGAACTGGCGCTGATTATCTCACAGGCAAGAGCGACGAGGATATGATCGTCGAGGTGAAAGCGGATAAAAAATATATCGGTAAATTCATTCAGGTTCGCATAACAAAAGCAATGAACTGGGCTTTGAGAGGCGAGCTTGTTGAAGATAAATAACAGCGAAAGCTGAATAATATTTAAAGGAGAATTACCATGGATGTAATTGAAATGACAAGAAAGCTTGGACAGGCTATTCAGGAAGACGAGAGATACAAGGCTTATATGGAGGCTTGTTCTATCAATGATACAGATGTTGAGATACAGAACAAAATAGGCGAGTTCAATCAGCTCCGTTCACAGCTCAGCGTTGAGATGCAGAAGCCTGATAAGGACGGCGAGAAGATGACAGCACTTGACACTCAGATCAGAGAGCTTTATGACGAGATCATGGCTATGCCTAAGATGATCGCATTTAACGAAGCTAAAGAAGTTATGGATAAGCTTCTCGGCTCTGTAAACTATATCATCTCAATGGCTGCAAACGGCGAAGACCCAATGACTTGCCCAGAGGAAGCTCCTCATAGCTGTTCAGGAAGCTGCGCATCATGCGGCGGCTGTCACTAAGACAGTATCAAAAAACGAATAACAGTCAGGGGGAGCTTATCCCCCGTCTGCCCGAATCTGAAGATACCTTCGGACTGGGGCGGATAATTTCTATGGCGATATGACACCAAAAGTGTTCGTATCGAAAAAACAAGTAGGGGCGAACAGTGTTCGCCCGCATTTTGAAAGCATGAGAATATTGCGGTATGATAAATATATGAAACGGAGTGAGTTTGAGTGGAAACCAAAGATATAGATTTTTCAAAGCTGTCACCTATGATGAAGCAGTATTTTGAAGTAAAGAACAAATATAAAAACCATATACTGTTCTACAGACTGGGAGATTTTTATGAAATGTTCTTTGATGACGCTATCATTGCGTCAAGAGAGCTTGAACTTACCTTGACAGGTCGTGACTGCGGACTTGAGGAAAGAGCGCCTATGTGTGGTGTGCCTCACCACGCCTGCGACGTTTATCTGAAAAAGCTTATTGAAAAAGGCTACAACGTGGCTATCTGCGAGCAGACCATGGACCCTGCAATGTGCAAGGGAATAGTGCCGAGAGAGGTCATAAGAGTAGTCACACCGGGTACGCTTATCGAAAGCAGTATGCTTGATGAAACGTCCAACAACTATATCTGTGCATTTTATATGAGAGCCAAGGAAAGCGCATTGTGCCTTGCGGATATTTCCACAGGCGAGGTGCATCTGTTTGAGTTTGAGGGCAAGGAAATGACAAGTTCGGCTATAAATGAGCTGTCGAGATTTTCCCCTGCGGAGATTCTTATAAATGACGCTTTTCTTTCAAATAAAGAGCTTTCAAGCTTCATAAGAGAAAAGCTCAAGACCAGCGTTCAGCTTTTGGAGGAGAACGATTTTTCCCCTGAGATACATACAGAAGAGGTGCTGAAACAGTTTTCCACAAACAGCCTTGAATCTATTGGCGTTAAGCCTGACACAGTTGCAGCATTTGCAGTGTGCGGGCTTTTTGCATACATACACGATACACAGAAAGCATTGGTGGGCAGATTTTCCGAGATAATAAAGCATGACGCCGACCCTATCATGACTATCGGCTTCACTGCAAGAAGAAATCTGGAGCTTACAGAAACTCTCAGAAATAAAGAGAAAAAAGGCTCGCTCCTATGGGTGCTTGACCATACCAAAACTTCAATGGGCAAGCGTATGCTAAAATCCTTCCTGGAACAGCCCCTTGTCAATCCTGCAAAGATAATCGACAGACTTGACGCTGTTGAACAGCTCACAATGAAGCCTGTTGAACTTGGAGAGCTAAAAGAGATACTGGGAGGAGTCTATGACCTTGAAAGACTCATGACAAGGGTAATGTATAAGACCGCTACCCCTAGAGATCTTAAATCACTGTCGCTGACAGCACTTAAACTCCCTGAGATAAAGGAGCTTCTCAAAGGTTTTGATTCAAAGCTTCTTGCAAACTGCAACAATAAAATATCCACCCTTGAAGCTATCTCAAACCTTGTTGAGAACGCCATTGTTGACGAACCGCCTGTTAATGTCAAGGACGGCAACGTTATCAAAGACGGCTTCAACGAACAGCTTGACGGACTGAGAAATATAATCTCAGGAGGCAAGGGTATAATTGATGATATTGCGGAGCGTGAAAGAGAAAAAACGGGTATCAAAAATCTGAAAATAGGCTATAACCGAGTTTTCGGATATTATATCGAGGTAACAAAGTCTTACTATGACCTTGTGCCTGACAACTATATAAGAAAACAGACCCTTGCCAACTGCGAGCGTTTTATCACGGACGAGCTTAAAGTCGCAGAGAACACTATCCTCGGTGCAAGCGATAAGATAGTTACTCTTGAGCAGGAAATATTTGCGGAGATAAGAGATTTTGCAGCCACACAGCTTAGACTTGTGCAGGAAACTGCCACAGCAGTGGCGCAGATAGACGTGCTTTGCTCGTTTGCAACTGCGGCGGTGAACAATAACTATACAAAGCCTGAGATAGCCATTGACGGCATTATTGATATCAAAAACGGCAGACACCCCGTTGTTGAGCTTATGCAGAAAGACGAGGTGTTCGTGCCTAACGACACATATCTTGATCTTACAAGCAACAGAATGGCTGTCATAACAGGTCCGAATATGTCAGGTAAATCAACTTATATGCGTCAGGTTGCTCTTATCACCCTTATGGCGCAGATAGGCTGCTTTGTGCCTGCGGACTATGCAAAAATATCTGTGGTCGACCAGATTTTCACAAGAATAGGCGCTTCTGATGACCTTACCGCAGGTCAGTCTACCTTCATGGTGGAAATGAGCGAGGTTGCAGATATCGTAAAGCACGCCACCAAGAACAGCCTTGTTATCCTCGACGAGGTGGGCAGAGGTACTTCAACCTTTGACGGAATCTCCATTGCAAGGGCAGTGTCGGAGTATATCTCCACCAACAGATCAATGGGCTGTAAGACCCTGTTTGCAACACACTATCATGAGCTTATCAGCCTTGAAAAAGAGCTTGACGGCGTTAGAAATTTCTCTGTCGCAGTAAAGCGTCAGGGGGATAGTATCAAGTTCCTTAGAAAGATAGTTCCGGGCGGAGTTGACGAAAGCTACGGCATAGAAGTTGCAAAGCTTGCGGGTCTGCCAAACAAGATAATAAACAGAGCCAAAGAGCTTCTCGAACAGCTTGAAGCGGAAAACAAAAAGGCAAGACTTGCCGCTCAGCAGATAGAAAGCGACCAGATATCCTTTGACAAAATAAGCGACAGCATCGTTACCGACAGACTTAGAAAAACCAACATAGACGAAATGACCGACAGCGAGCTTAGAGATTTTGTGAAAGACTTGCTGAAATATGTTTAGGTGAGCGTTATGAAAAAGTGGTATGACGAGGAGTACGAGTTTGAAATAGAGGTCACGGGATTTCTCCGTGGCGACCATACTGAAAGATATTGCCGAAACGGAGAGGAGATAGGGGATAAATATTTCTGCACCTATGGCTGTCCTGTGAATAAGAACGGCTATGGCATTTGCAGTAAAACAATGATGATGCTTTATCCCATTATGGAAGCTGTCCGCAGCGGCGGCGATATGACTAAGATAGGCGGCGACAGCAAATATACAAAAACTATCGTCTGTCCTGACGGCTGTGTCATGTTCCGCTTGACAGCAAAGCCGACAGGCAAGGAGAATTTTCATACAGGCGGCTTTTGGAAAGAGCCATAGAAAAGGATAGAAAAATGTCAGAAATAAAAGTTCTGAGCAAGGAAGTTTCCGAGCTTATTGCGGCAGGCGAGGTAATAGACAGACCTGCTTCAATAATAAAGGAGCTTCTTGAAAACGCAATAGACGCAGGTGCGAACGTCATAACAGTTGAGATAAAAAACGGCGGCCGCACCTATATAAGAGTGACGGATAACGGCAAGGGTATCTCAAAAGATGATCTGCCTATAGCCTTTCTTCGTCATGCAACAAGTAAGATATCAGTAAAAAATGACCTTGACAGTATTATGACCCTCGGCTTCAGAGGTGAAGCACTTGCTTCTATCTGTGCCGTATCCAAGGTAGACGTGCTTACGAAACGTCCCGAGGAGGATTACGGCACGCATTATGTTATCGAGGGCGCAGTGGAAAAGACCTGCGAGGAGTGCGGCTGTCCTGACGGCACGACTTTCGTTGTGAGGGATATTTTCTATAATGTTCCTGCAAGACTAAAGTTTCTGAAAAAGGACGTTTCAGAGGGCAATTTTGCCGCAGACCTTGTTACAAAGCTTACCCTTTCACACCCTGAGATATCATTCAAGTTCATCAGGGATAATAAAGTTGAGATATTGACAGCAGGGGACGGCAAGATATATTCCGCAGTTTATTCAGTTTATGGCAGAGATTTTGCAAACTCCATGCTTGAAGTTGACTATACATGGCAGGGTATGCACATAACAGGCTTCACTGTGAAGCCTCTGTCTGCAAAGCCTAACAGACGTTTTCAGAATTTCTTTGTGAACAAAAGATATGTGAAATCAAGGGCTTGTGCGGCAGCATTGGAAGAGGCATACAGAAATCTTCTTATGACGGGAAAATTCCCAGCTTGCGTGCTTTATATTGATATTCCGCCGAACACCATAGATGTGAACGTCCACCCTACTAAAATAGAAGTGCGTTTTTCAGACGAAAAGCTTATGCACGAGGCTGTGTTTTTTGCGGTGAAAAATTCCCTTATGAAGAATGACAGACCTAATGAGATGCACCTTGAAAACAAGCGTAATTTCACCGACAGAGAGCTTTTTGATATACCTAAAAAAGATAACAGCGTCCAGCTTAAATTCTCTATGGAGGATAATAGTCAAAAGCCTGTTGCCTCAAAGGCTGATATACCTGCCCCAAAGCCGCAGACAGAGAAACAGTACGAAAATTCGTACAGCTATCAGAAGCCTGCACCAACGCTTAAAACTGTGGAGAGCAGGAGCATAACTGAGGAAGAAAAAGAAAAACTCAGCGGCAGTGACGATATGTTTCTTGCAAGCCTTGAACAGCCTGCAAAGAGAAAAACAGCCGTCACAGAGCTTTCAGGTCCTGAGCCGAAACCCCATAAGGTGACAGTGGAGGAGATAAACAAAGCGATAAGCGAGATACCTCTTCCCGAAGAGCCGGAGGAGCAGAGCGGAGAAGCTTTCAAGTTTATCGACGCTCAAAGCTTCACAAAGAAAAAGCCTGTTTCCGTTATCGTGGAGGAGAAAGAGCCTGAAAAGCCGAAGCCTGTTGTGGTGGGCGAGCTTTTCAAGACCTATGTTGTGGCACAGGTGGGCGACGAGATGATACTTATGGATAAGCATGCCGCCCATGAGAGATATATTTTCGAGAGGATAAAAAGCGATGCCGAACAGCTTGAAACGCAAATGTTCCTAGAGCCTATCATGGTGTTGCTTTCTTATGACGAGTATGACGCTCTCACCGCAAACCTCGATAAGGTGTCACAGCTTGGCTTTGAGATAGAGCCGGACGTTGCGCCAACTGTTGCAGTAAAGGGCGTGCCTATCATTCTTGGTGACGATAACCCTGCGGATATAATCAGCGAACTTGCAAAGAATTTTATCGAGAATAAACTCAATCCGCAAATAGAGCTTTTTGATGACCTCTACCATTCTATCGCCTGCAAAGCGGCAATAAAGGCGAACGATACCAACAGCGGAATAGAATTGCAGGCGCTCGTGAACGCCGTTTATGGTCAGGAAAATATCAGATATTGCCCTCATGGCAGACCTGTTATGATAACCCTCACCAAAAGAGACATCGAAAAGCAGTTCAGACGAGTTCTATAAAAAATGCAGGAGGCGAAAGCTATGGAAAATAAAATACCTCTCCTTGTCATTGCAGGGCCTACCGCCAGCGGAAAGACCGCCTGCGCAGTGGAGCTTGCAAAGATATATGACGGTGAGATAGTTTCCGCAGACTCTATGCAGATATATAAGGGTCTGAGCATCGCTACTGCCAAGCCTACCAAAGAGGAAATGCAGGGCGTGCCACATTATCTTATAGATTTTCTCGAGCCTGAGCAGGCTTTTTCCGTGGCAGATTATGTGAAGCTCGCAGGTGAGCGTATCAGAGAGATACACAGCCGTGGCAAAGTTCCTATTCTCTGTGGGGGAACAGGACTATATATAAGCTCACTTGTGAACAACGTGATCTTTGACGATACCGAAACGGACGGCTCAGTGAGAAAACGTCTTGAGGAGGAAGCCAAGACGCTGGGCGGTCACGCTTTGTGGGAAAGGCTCAGAGAGGTCGATCCCGAAACTGCGGAGAAAGTCCATGAGAACAACCTGCCAAGGGTCATACGAGGACTTGAAGTCTTTGAAACTACAGGTATACCGCTTTCACAGCATAAGGTGAACAGCCGTCGTGAGAAGTCGCCATATAACGCCTGCATTATCGGTCTTACAGCTTCCGACAGACAGTATCTCTATGACCGTATAAACCGCCGTGTTGATGTAATGGTGGAAAATGGACTTATAGAGGAGTGCAGAGTTTTTTATGACAGCTTTACCCCTGCTACAGCTTATCAGGCGATAGGCTATAAGGAGCTCGTGCCGTATTTTGAAGGCAAAGCTGAGCTTTGTGAATGCCTCGACAAAATCAAACAGGAAAGCCGTCATTATGCCAAAAGACAGCTTACTTGGTTTAGACGAGTTGACGGAATTCAGTGGGTGGAAACAGATAAATTTGATAGTTTTCAAAAAATTATAGAAAATATCAAAAATATTATAGCCAAATCGGAAATTATGTGATATAATATAATTTGAAAGATTTTATAGTAAAAAAAGCAATACATTGCTGTAAAAATTTTTAGGAGTGTTATTTATGAATAAGAATCTTAATCTTCAGGACGTTATACTCAACCAGATCAGAAAAGACAAGATAGCGTCTACTTTTATCCTTATGAACGGCTACCAGTTCAAAGGCGTTGTAAAGGGCTTTGACAGCTATGTTGTAGTTCTCGATTGCGAGGGCAAGCAGAACATAGTTTATAAGCATGCTATCTCAACTATCGTTCCGTCAAGATATATCAACGTTCTTGACGCCGCAGGCAATTCAGATATTTAAGAGGGCAGTAAAAATGAATTCTCTGACCGTTAAAATACTTACCGGTCTGCTTTCTGTGCTGATAATCACAACTATCGGCAGTCAGATATACAGTGCACTTACAGAGCGTCATGACACCGAGGAAGCTGTGCTTGTTACTATCAATGAGGATATTGCTTTTAAAGGCGTTATAATCAGAGATGAAAAAGTGGTCACCTATGACAGCGGCGGAGTTTTGGATTATACCTATTCCGACGGCAGTAAAATATCTGTTGGCAATACCATAGCGTCAGTTTATTCTTCTGAGGACGCTGTCACAGCGAAAAACAAGATAAAGATACTTGAAAGCGAGATAGCCGCCCTTGAAAGAGCACAAAATCCGGGTACAACTAATTATGTTCAGCCTGAAACGCTCAAAAGCAAGATAGATAAGGAATATAAGGAGCTTCTCTCATATTCTTCTCAGGATAATTTCTCTGAGTTTGCAAAAACAAGAGAGGATATGTCCCTTGTGATGAATATTTATAATATCGTCACAAAGACCGAGCAGAGCTATGACGAAAGGATAAGCCAGCTTCAGGCGAAAGTCAAGGAGCTGGAGGAACAGACCTCAGGCTCAGGAAAAACGATCACTGCTGACGAAACAGGCTATTTTGTTTCCTATGCAGACGGCTATGAGAGCGAGCTTACTATGGAGAACGCTTCCCAGCTCACTGACAAGGATATCCAAAAGGTCATCGACCGGCCTAGTAAGGACGCACCGAACGCCATTGGCAAAATGTTTTCCGACTATTCATGCAGGATAGCAGGGATCATGGAAAACGATAAAAGGATAACAGAGGGCGCATGGCTTAGAATGACGCTCAGTACCACAAAAAACATCTATGACGTTCAGGTGGAGTCTGTTAAGCCTTGTGAGGACGATGAGAACAAAGTGGTCGTCGTGCTTTCCTGTGACAGACTTGACGAAGCTCTTGTTGAGTCAAGAGTGCAGTCTGCGGAGCTTATCTTCGACGAGTATCAGGGCCTTAAAGTTCCAAGAAGTGCGATACGTTTTCAGGGCGATCAGAAGGGCGTTTATGTGATACTCGGCAAGGACGTTACCTTTAAGAAGATCAATGTTATTTACGAGGGCGATGATTATGTGCTCTCTGAAAATACCTCAAACGAGGATTATCTGCTGCTTTACGATCAAATTTTGTTAGAGGTGGTATCAGATGAAGATGTGCAGCAAAGTAGATCAGACAGCAACGCTGTCACCTCAGGATAATTATTTTCCGGAGGTTCTTGAAAACTGTAAGGAAATATGTTATAATGTAGAGAACGCCAAAGCAAAATGGCGTAAGCCTGACGAAGAAGTCAGGATAATGGCTGTCACAAAGACAGTGCCGCCTGAAAAGGTGAATTTCGCTGTGGCTCAGGGCTTTAAGCTGCTGGGCGAAAACAGGGTGCAGGAGTTTCTTTCCAAGAAGGAAGCTTACGATAAAAGTGCAGAAGTGCAGTTTATCGGACATTTGCAGACCAATAAGGTGAAATATATAATCAATGATGTTACTCTGATACAGTCTGTCGATAACCTGAAGCTTGCTCATGAGATAAGCAGGCTTGCAGTGAAGAATAATAAAACTATGAACGTCCTTGTGGAAATAAATATAGGCGATGAAGCTACTAAAAGCGGCGTTTCCGCTGAAATGGCTGAGGAGCTTGTAAGACAGACGGCGCAGCTGCCTAACGTTTCTGTTAAGGGACTTATGGCAATACCGCCTGTTGGCTCAGGGGAGGACGTTTTTGAAAAAATGCACGGTATCTTTCTTAGTGTAAAGGAAAAGGATATACCGAACGTGTCTATGGATATTCTCTCAATGGGAATGTCTGGGGACTATGAGCTTGCCATAAAGCATGGCTCAAATTTGGTGAGGATCGGAACAAAGCTTTTCGGAGCTAGAAAATATTTGGAGGATTAAAAATGGGTGCAATGCAGAAATTAAAAAATCTCTTTGTAGGCGAAGATGAACTTGAGCAGGAGGACGCAATGTATCAGCAGCCGATGTATGAGAATAAAACAGAATACAACGAAGCACCAAAGAACACAGGTGCATATGGCAATAACGCACGTCCGGTAAGAATGGAGCAAACCACGACTTTGCAGATAGTTCTTGCAAGACCAAACGATTTTTCAGAGGTCAAGTCTATCGGCGGCGATATAAATGAGGGAAAGACAGTGCTCCTTAACCTTGAAACAGTCAAGAGCGAGGATGCAAAGAGAATACTTGACTTTATCTCAGGCGTTGCGTATGCAAATGGTGCAGACATCAAGATGATGGCTCAGAAAACTTTCGCTATCATGCCTAGAAACGTTGGCTTCTCAGGAGTTGACCTTATGAGTGAGCTTGAAAATAACGGCTATAGCTTCTAAAAATGGCTCGTGCTAAATATCAGTTTTTGCCCGACCTGTCTGAGGACGATATCCGTCTGTTAGACAGAGTGTCCGATTGGATAATGGCGGCTGATGAAAAGTATATAACAAAGTTTTCTGCGTTTCTCGATGAAAGGCAGTGTCTGCTGTGTGAAAAACTCATGGTGTCTGTGAAATATGAGAATTATAGGCTTTGGGGCGGATATGAAAACGCCGCAAGGCGTATGTTGTGTGTCTATCCTGAATATGGCGAGGCAGAAAGTGAGGATTTTCCTATCACCGCAATTACACTGCTGTATCGCAAAGAGGATAAAATAACTCACAGAGATATCCTAGGCTCGCTTATGGGACTAAGAATAAAAAGAGACAGCGTTGGCGACATTCTTGTGGGAGAGGGAAAGTCAGCGGTGTTCCTGCGTTCTTCTGTGGCAGGCGAGGTTACAAGCGCCCTGACGAAGGTCGGCAGAGCAGGAGTAAAGCTACAGGAGGGCTATGACGGCAGTATACATATTGAGCAGAAAACTCAGGAAATAAGCGGTACTGTGGCTTCCATGCGTGCAGATTGTATCTTAAGTCTTGCAGCAAGGATATCACGAGAAAAGTCAGCACAGCTTATAAAAAACGTGGGCATCGAAATAGACCATATGCCGAAAAATTCACCGAAAATACCTCTTGAAGAGGGCTGTACATTTTCAGTGAGAGGATACGGAAAATTCAAGCTGCTTTCAGTTGACGGCACAACTAAAAAAGACAGAATACATATAACTTTAAATAAATTTGTGTAAAGATCACGGAGGTCCTAGTATGTTAAATCCAAATAATATTAAAGGAAAAACTTTTGATACCGAGAAAAACGGTTATTCAAAAGAAGACGTAAAAGAATTTCTCGGGCAGGTAGCCGAGGATTATGCCGAAGTAGTAAAGGCAAATCAGGATACCGAAGCTAAGATAATCAAGCTCGTTGAGAAGATAAACGAGTACAGAGAGGACGAGGAGGCTATCCAGCAGGCTCTTGTCGTGGCTCAGAAAGAGTCAAATAAGATACTTACTGAGGCCAAAACTCAAGCTCACGATATGATCGAATCTGCCAAAACAGAGCAGGTAAGACTCGCAGAGCAGAGTGCCTCTGAGTGTGAGAGAATAGTTAAGGAGCATAAGGAAAAGTGCGCTGAGCTTATCAGAACTAATACCGAGATAACAGAAAAGAAGATAAATGAAGTAAGAGCCGCTTATGACGAGGAGCTTGCTAAGTTTGAAAACCTCAAGGCTGAGGTAACTCAGTTCAAGGCTGACCTTACTCAGCTTTATAATAAGCAGATAAGACTTATTATGGAAATTCCTGCGTCCGAGCCTGCCGAGGATACAGCAGAGGAGTATGAGGAAGAAGAAACAGTCGAGGAAACTCAGGAAGCTGTAGAGGAGCAGGCAGAGGAAACAGCTGAGCCGGAGGAAACTGTTGAGGCTGAATCTGCACCTGTTACTGACAGTGAGCACGTTGAGAAGATACTTAACACTGGTTCTTTCGACCCTGTTATACCAAAGACAGCTCCTGCTGAGCTTAAATTTGGAAAAAATAATTAATATCAAGGCTCTGTTTTCCGCAGAGCCTTACTGTTCATAAATGGAGTAGGGAATAGATGTTTGTAATTTCGCTTGTTATCATGGCAGTTCTCGTTGCCGCCGACCAGCTCATAAAGCTTGCCGTGACAAATAACCTGCCGTTGAATGGTCAGCCTGTCGAGGTCATAAAGTTCGGTAGCTTTAAGGTATTCAGCCTGACCCATATAAGAAACACAGGAGCAGCATGGAGCATGATGTCAGGAAAGACCTGGTTTCTTATCGGTCTGCCTGTTGTCGTACTGATCGCGGCGGTGACCTATATGTATAAGATACGCAAAGGCTCAAAGCTGGAGCTTGTGTCGCTGGCTATGGTACTTGCAGGCGGTATCGGCAACCTTATCGACAGAATAAGGGTAAAAGAAGTTGTGGACTATATCAAGTTCGAGCCTATCAATTTCCCTATTTTCAACTTTGCGGATATCTGTATCGTTATCGGCGGAATTTTGTTCGTTATCTGCTTCTGCTTTTTGGACGAAAAGAAAAAGCCGATCCGTGACGATATAAAGGTCAAAGACGAAAATGACAAAGCTTGATTTTATTGCAACTGCCGAGGAAACAGGCGAGCGTATCGACAGATTTCTGTCAGCGCAGGATACAGGTCTTACACGTTCCGCTGTGCAGAAGCTTATCGAGGACGGTGGCGTCACAGTTGGAGGCAAAAAAGTATCGAAAAATTATAAGCTGCATAACGGTGACAGCGTTGAGATAATTATTCCCGACCCTGTGGAGCTTGACGTCAAGCCACAGGATATCCCAGTGGAAATAGTCTATGAGGACAGCGAGTTGCTCGTGGTGAATAAACCTAAAGGCATGGTGGTGCACCCTGCCGCAGGCAATCCCGACGGCACTTTGGTGAATGCATTGCTTTATCATTGTCAGGGCAGGCTTTCTTCAATAAACGGCGTCATTCGCCCTGGGATAGTCCATAGGATAGACAAAAATACAAGCGGACTGCTGATCGTTGCCAAGACCGACAGCGCACATAACTTTCTTGCGGCTCAGATAAAAGAGCATAGCTTTACAAGAGAGTATGAAGCTATACTCACAGGCGGTCGCCTAAAGACCCCTACTGGCACAGTTGACGCACCTATCGGCAGAAGCAAATATGACAGAAAGAAAATGTGCGTGACAGAGCAAAACTCCAAGCACGCAGTTACCCATTATGAGGTGCTGGAGGAGTTAGGTCAGTATTCGCTGGTGAAATTCCGCCTTGAAACAGGTCGAACCCACCAGATAAGAGTACATTCCGCCTATATCGGTCACCCTGTCTACGGCGACGATGTTTACGGCAAAGCTGTAAAGGAAATCGAGGGGCAGTGCCTACACGCAAAGAAAATTGGTTTTATACACCCTGCGACCAAGGAATATATGGAGTTCGACAGCGAATTGCCCGATTATTTTCAGGCGGTGCTGAAAAAACTCAGAGTAGGGAATTGACCCACGGAAGTGATTTTATGTTTGAAGATATATCAAAAGTCCTGCTTATAACGGATATGGACGGAACTTTTCTCCCCGCAAGCAAGATACCTACCCCGAAAACTCTCGCCGCTGTCAAGCGTTTTGAAGAGGCTGGGGGCAGATTTTCTATCGCTACAGGCAGAGCCATTCAGGCGGCCAGACAGTATTTTGACATGGTGAATGTGAATTGTCCTATCATAATGTCAAACGGTGGAATGGTCTACGATATCCATACGAAAGAGCAGATATATAACGTCTTTCTGCCAAGCTTTGCGGCGGATATCGTCAAGGAGATACTTGCCGATAATCCTTATGTTGGTTGTGAAGTGCTTACTGTCAACGAGGTCTATGTGCCAAGCATGACGCCTATGGAAAAGCGTCATAACGAGATCTGCAAGCTCATTCCCGTTCAGTGTGCCGTTGACGAGATACCTGACAAGAACTGGTATAAGGTGCTTTTTGCAGTTGAGCCTGAGCGTATGGACGAGCTTATAAACTATGTGGCAAAAAAAGGCTACAAAGGTGTAGATTTTGTGCGTTCAAGTATCGAGTATTACGAGATACTTCCACAGAATATATCAAAAGGTACGGCTCTTGAGGAGTTGAGAAAAGCTTGTGGCATGGATGATTTTACTTTCGTGGCAGCAGGCGACTATAATAATGATATTGAACTTCTTCAAGCGGCTGACGTGGCATATTGCCCGTCAAATGCGGCAGAGGAGGTCAAAAAGGTTGCGGATAAGGTCTTTGAGCAGTCCTGCGAGGAAGACTTCATAGCCGCAGTCATAGATGAAATTTTTGAAAAACTGAAGAAATAATATTTTTTGGAGGTCAAAAGTATGGACGAAACATTAAAGAAACAGCTTGAGATCACAGCCTGCAAGGTTCGTCTTGGAATACTCGAGGGAGTATTCAACGCAAAGTCGGGTCATCCGGGCGGATCGCTCTCCATAGCAGATCTGCTCACTTATCTCTATTTTGCCAAGATGAACGTATATCCTGATAAGCCGGAAGAGCCTGAGAGAGATAGACTCGTGCTTTCAAAGGGTCACACAGCACCTGCACTTTATGCAACTCTTGCAGAAAAAGGCTTTTTTCCAAAGGAGGAGCTGAAGTCCCTCAGACATATCGGTGCAATGCTTCAGGGTCACCCTTGTATCTCTATCCCTGGCGTAGATATGTCCTCTGGATCCCTTGGACAGGGCATTTCTGTTGCTTGCGGTATGGCACTTTCAGGCAAGCTCACAAGCGATACCTATAAGGTGTATACTATCCTTGGCGATGGTGAGATCGAAGAGGGTCAGGTATGGGAGGCTGCAATGTTCGCCGCTCATTATAAGCTTGATAACCTCGTTGCTGTTGTGGATAATAACGGACTTCAGATCGACGGAAAGATAGAGGACGTAATGTCGCCATATCCTATCGTTGACAAGTTTGCAGCATTTGGCTGGCACGTTATCACAGCCGACGCTCACGATTTTGACTCACTTGAAAAAGCATTCAACGAGGCAGAAACAGTATGCGGTCAGCCTTGCGTTATCGTAATGAAGAGTATCAAGGGCAAGGGCGTTTCATTTATGGAAAACAACGTTTCATGGCATGGTTCAGCACCTAACAAGGAGCAGTATGAGCAGGCTGTGGCAGAAATAAACGAACAGCTTAAAAGTCTGGAGGGTTAAGCAATGGCAGAATTGAAGAAGAAAGCTACAAGAGAAAGCTACGGCGAGGCTCTTGCAGAGCTTGGCGATAAGTACGATAACCTCTATGTTTTTGACGCAGACCTTGCTGCTGCAACAAAAACAGGTATATTCAAGAAGAAATTCCCTGACAGATTTTTTGACTGCGGTATCTCTGAGTCAAATATGATGGGCGTTGCAGCAGGTATGGCAGCAACAGGCAAGATACCATTTGCTTCTACATTTGCAATGTTCGCCGCAGGCAGAGCATTTGAGCAGGTTAGAAACTCTATCGGTTATCCTCACCTCAACGTGAAGATAGGTGCAACACACGCAGGTATCTCTGTAGGCGAAGACGGTGCAACACATCAGTGCAACGAGGATATCGCTCTTATGAGAACTATCCCTGGCATGGTGGTAATAAACCCTGCCGACGACGTTGAAGCAAAGGCTGCCGTTGAAGCCGCTATCCTCCATGAAGGTCCGGTTTATCTCCGTTTCGGCAGACTTGCCACACCTGTTTTTAACGACCCTGAAACATATAAGTTCGAGCTTGGCAAGGGCGTTAAGCTCCGTGACGGCAAGGATATAGCTATCGTTGCAACAGGTCTTATGGTTTATGAGGCTATCGAGGCTGCAAAAACACTGGCAGCTGAGGGTATCGAAGCAACAGTTATCAATATCCACACTATCAAGCCAATCGACGAGGATATCATCGTTGAAGCCGCAAAGAACACAGGACTTCTTCTCACAGTTGAGGAGCATAGCGTTATCGGCGGACTTGGCTCAGCCGTTGCAGACGTTCTTGCAGCAAGACACCCTGCAAAGCTTGTTAAGATCGGCGTTAATGACGAGTTCGGTCACTCAGGTTCGGCAGTTGATCTTCTTAAAGAATATGGCCTCTGCGCAGACAATATCGTTGCAAAGGCAAGAGATGCTGTTAAGGCAAAGTAATAAAAACACCAAACGGACGGATATCTTCCGTCCGTTTTTTTGTACACAAAAAAAGACACGCTTATGATCTCGTAAACGTGTCTTTTCTTATGCTTTTACAGTGCCTGCATGAGTGTCGATAATGTTGTTTATACATATGTAAAGATAAGGCTTAAGCTCGCCAATGTCCACAGGCTCGTTGTAAAGTATGGACGAGTAGCAGGTTGAGCTTACAAGCTCAACTATCATGAATATCATGACCTCAGGCTGAACAATATCATAAGGAGCGTCAGCAAGCATAGCGTCATAAATGTTGCGGAAGTCGATGTCATCGTCCTTTATAGGCGACGTAAGAGCGTGCTTGAAAACGCCCCAGCTAAGATTCTTTGCAATAAAAGTCAAAAGCGACTTGTTCTCGTTTAGCTGGTTGATGATGTTGTCAACAATAAAAATAATTCGTTCGTTAAATGTAAGCTTCTTGCCGCTCGCATTTAATGCCTCGATAGCGTTTCTGAAAAGCTGTGACGACTTGTGAGAAACAAGCTTGTTCCTTATGTCATATTTGTCCTTGAAATAAAGATAAAACGTCCCTTTCGCCACACCAGCGTTGTTCACGATGTCTGAAATAGAGGTCTTGCTCACTCCCTTGGTGGTAAAAAGACTAAAAGCCGTGTTAAGCAGAGAGTCCTCCTTTACCTTTTTATTGGTATCAAGCTTGCCCATTTTAACACGTCCTTCCTTATTATAATATATACAATTTGTATGCCACACATACACAGGTTTACTGTGGTTGACCTTAAATCTATTATAATACAAAACCGACTCAAAGTCAACGGAGCAAAATGACCAATAGTCACTTGTGACCGTTGGTCATTTTGTGCAACTCTACAAAAAGAATGACTAATGGTCATTTTACTATTGACTGTTGGTCATTTTTGATGTATACTATGAGATGTAATAAGACCGAAAGGTCAAAAACTATGTGAAGGGAATGACATTTGATGCAGAAATTTGGCAGAGGAGTTGTAAAGCTCCGAGTACCGATACTCATAGTCAGCGTTCTGTTGCTGATACCGTCAATATTCGGTTTTCTCAGCACAAGAATAAACTATGATATTCTTTCATACCTCCCGTCAGACATTGAAACCATGAAAGGTCAGGATATAATGCTTGACGAGTTCGGCAAGGGTGGCTTTTCGCTGGTAATGCTTGACGGCATGGAGGATAAGGACGTTGAAAAGGTCAAGGAGAAGATCGAAAAGGTAGACCACGTTTGCGATGTTCTCTGGTATGACACCCTGGCAGACGTTTCACTTCCAAAGGAAGTTCTTCCTGATGATATTTACGATTTCTTCAATACAGATAACTCCACAATGATGGCTGTCTTTTTTGACGAGGCGACCTCCGCTGACGGCTCACTTGAAGCTGTCAAGGAGATAAGAAGCATCGCCGGTGAACAGTGTTTCGTAAGCGGTATGTCGTCAGTCGTTGAGGATATCAAGGATCTGACAATGCAGGAAGCTCCGATGTATGTTGTTATCGCAGTAATACTTACAAGTATCATACTTGCACTTACAATGGATTCGTTCCTTATCCCACTGTTCTTTATGCTCAGCGTGGGCATGGCGATAGTCTATAACATGGGAACGAACTTCATACAAGGCGAGATATCGTTCATCACCGAAGCTCTTGCAGCCGTGCTTCAGCTTGCGGTAACGATAGACTACTCGATCTTCCTGTGGCACAGCTACAAAGAGGAGAAAGAAAAGCACCCTGGTGACAACAAAGAGGCAATGGCAGTGGCCATCGGCAAAACTATCACCTCAGTTGTTTCAAGCTCCATAACAACAGTTGCAGGTTTCCTTGCACTTTGCTTCATGAGCTACGAGCTTGGCATGGACATGGGTATCGTAATGGCAAAGGGCGTTGTTATTGGCGTTATCTGCTGCATAACAGTTCTCCCGTCAATGATACTTGTCTTCGATAAGGCACTTGAAAAAACAATGCACAAAGACCTTGTTCCAAGCCTTGAAAAGCCTTCAAAGTTCATTATCAAGCATCATGCAGCATTTATCGTACTCTTTATAGTTGTACTTATCCCTGCCATATATGGTCAGATAAACACCAATGTCTACTATAACCTGACAGATACTCTTCCAAAGGATCTCAACAGTGTTATCGCAAACACAAAGCTAGATGAGGAATACAACATGGCAACGACCCATATGCTCCTGGTTGACGCTGATATGAAGCCAAAGGAAGTAAACTCTATGCTCGACGAAATGGGCAAGGTTGATGGTGTAAGCTTCTCAATGTCACTGGATACTCTTATCGGTCCGTCTATCCCTCGTGAGATAGTTCCTGAGTCAGTAACAAAAATACTCAAGAGCGATAAATGGCAGCTTATGCTAATAGGTTCTGAATATAAGGTAGCTTCTGATGAAGAGAATGCCCAGATAGATGAGCTTAGCAAGATACTTAAATCCTACGATAAGGACGGAATGCTTATCGGTGAGGCGGCGGCAACAAAAGACCTTATCGACATAACAGATCATGACTTCAAGGTAGTAAATATAGTTTCTATCGCCGCTATCTTCATCATCATTCTTATTGCACTGCGTTCAGTTTCACTGCCTATCATTCTGGTAGCCGTTATCGAATTTGCTATCACAGTAAACATGGGTGTTCCGTGCTTTACAAATACAACGATACCGTTCATAGCGTCTGTAGTAATCGGTACTATCCAGCTTGGTGCAACAGTTGACTATGCTATCCTTATGACAACAAGATATAAGACCGAGCGTAACGCAGGCAAAGACAAACATGAAGCTGTCACTATCGCACTCAGCACTTCAATGAAGTCTATCATGGTCAGCGCACTTGGCTTCTTCGCTTCAACATTCGGCGTTGGCGTATATTCAAGCGTAGATATGATCTCACAGCTTTGTACGCTCATGTCAAGAGGTGCAATAATCAGTATGATAACTGTTATCTGCATACTTCCTTCAATGCTTATGCTGTTCGATAAGGTAATAATCAATACAACAATGGGCATGAAGAAAAAAGAAAATAAGCTTTATAAGCTTCCTGAAATAAACTAATTCGTAAAGGAGATATAGTTATGAAAAAGTATTCAAGAGTTCTTGCAGGCATACTTGCCGTACTTCTTTCCGCAGGCTGCACAGGTCTTTATGCAGCAGCTCAGTCAGACAGCTCTTCCGCTGCCGACAGCACTGCCTCAACAACAAAGAGCGAATCAGATAAAAAAGATACAAAAGATACAAAGAAAGCTGATAAGTCTGACAGTGATACAGAAAAGCAGGCTAAGGAAGAAACAGTTTATGTTATCACTGACGCTTCCGGCAACAAGACAAAAACAGTCGTTTCCAACTGGCTGAAAAATCCACAGGGCGTAAAGAAGCTGGAGGACGTTTCCGACCTGACAGATATCGAGAATGTTAAAACAGACGAGGGCTTTACAGCCAATGGTGATAAGCTCACATGGGATACCGAGGGCGGAGATATCTACTATAAGGGCTATACCGATAAGGCACTCCCGGTTGATGTAAAGGTAACATATACCCTTGACGGCAAGGAGATAAAGCCTGAGGACCTCGCAGGCAAGAGCGGTAAGCTTACAGTAAGATATGACTATACGAACAACGATAAGAAAACTGTCAAGATAAACGGCAAGAAAACAGATATCTATGTTCCATACCTTATGGCAACAACAGCTATCCTTGATACTAACGTTTATTCAAACGTTGAAGTAACAAATGGCAAGCTCATTTCAGACGGAAGCAGACAGATACTTATAGGCGTTGCAATGCCTGGCCTTACAAAGAGCCTTGATCTTCAGGATAACGAAGATATCGAGATACCGGAGTATGTTGAGTTCACAGCAGACGTAAAGGACTTCGAGTCAACAACTGCTCTCACAGTCGCAACATCTGACATCTTCTCAAAGCTTGACCTTAGCGATATTGGTGATGCTGACGATCTTCAGGATAAGCTTGATGAGCTTTCTGATGCTACAGACGAGCTTGTAGACGGTACAGCAGAGCTTTACGCAGGCATCAAGAAGCTGTCCGATTCCTCAGGAACACTTATCACAGGTATCGACAAGCTTTATTCAGGCTCTAAGTCACTTGACGATGGTGCAAAGACACTTAACAGCGGTGCAACAAAGCTTCGTGACGGAGCAAAGACCCTTGATTCTTCAACAGGTGAGCTTATGAGAGGTATCTCCACAGCTCATAGTGGTTCAACAGCCCTCCTCGGTGGTTTTGATCAGGTAAACAGTGGTATGTCAACCTTGAAGAATGGCTCATCATCACTTTCAAGCGGACTTTCACAGGTATCCTCAGGCGCAAAGCAGGTAAATAACGGTGCTGCAAGCCTTGCCGCAGGCACAAATAAGCTTGTTACAGGTGTAGGCGACCTCCAGACAGGCTCTAAAAACCTTGCCGCAGGCACAAAGCAGACCTATGACGGTTCAACTGCACTGAAAAAAGGCGTTGCAACACTTAATGCAGGCGTTTCCACACTCTATGAAAAGGTGCAGTCACTTCCTGCAAGCGTTGAACTTCTTTCAAATGGCATAACAAAGGTAGATAACGCACTTACACAGTCTATCGCATATGACCAGCAGGTACTCGCAGGACTTGAGCAGCTTCTCGGCAATTACGAAGAAGGCTCAGCAGAGTATACGAGCATAAGCAATATGATAGCAGCCGTAAATGGCTCTATCCAGTATCAGCAGGGCGCACAGAGCGGCCTTGGCGATGTTTCAACAGGTGTCGGCACAATGGCTACCGAGGGCAAACAGCTTGTTGACGGCGTAACTCAGATATACAATGGTCTTAACGATAAGAAGAAAGGTCTTGTCGCAGGCGTTGATAATTTGAATACAGGACTTAAAACAGTAAACGAGGGTGCTTCTGCACTTAAAACCGGTATCGGCACACTTGCTAAGTCCAGCAAGGATCTTAACAATGGTGCAGCTACACTCTCCGCAGGCACAAAGAACCTCTCCGCAGGAGTTAACTCAGCACAGGCAGGCGCAAGCAAGCTTGATAAGGGCGTTGACAGCCTGAACTCAGGCGTATCAAAGCTTTCAAACGGTGCAAAAACTCTTGACAGCGGTCTTGGTCAGCTTGACAACGGCAGCAAGCAGCTAAAAGACGGTACTGCAACACTCTATTCATCACTTGTAGAGCTTGCACAGGGTACAACAACACTTTCAAGCGGCAGTGCAGAGCTGTTCAGCGGTATCGGTCAGCTCAAAGACGGCAGCTCACAGCTTTCATCTGGTGTTAAGAAGCTTGAAAGCGGTGCAAAGACCCTTAAAGACGGCATGGCTAAGTATAAGGACGAGGGCATCGGCAAGCTCCTTGACATCTACAACAACGACCTCAAGGGACTTATCGACAGACTTGACGCTCTCAAGACAGCAGCCGAGGATTCAACAACATTCTCAGGTGCAGCCGATGGCGTTGAAAGCTCAGTTAAGTATATTTACGAAACTGCGGCTATTGAAAAAGCAGACGAGTAATTTTTACTTCCCACACATAGCAAAGACCCCCTTGGACAGAAATGTCCGAGGGGGTCTTTGTATTTATAAACGTATTATCTGTACAAAAAAACGGACGGAATCTCTCCGTCCGTTTTATATATCCTACTGTCTTAGATAGACGCCGTTTTCTTCGATGTAGTCCTCCATGTCCTGCTTGTATTCAAGATCAAGAGAATCTTTAGGAAGTGCCTTGAGTGCTTTCTGACCAATGTCTTTTCTGAAATGCTCTCCCTCAAACTTTATCTTGGAAACAGCTTTGTAAGACTTGTCTAGTGCGCCCTGAAGCGTGTAAGCATTGCAGGTAACACCCAGAACACGTCCGCCGTTTGTGTAGAATTTGCCGTCCTCGTACTTAGTGCCTGCATGATAAATAAACGCTCCGTCTACCTGACCCTTGTCGTCCATACCGAACATCTCGATACCCTTTTTGTATTTAACAGGATATCCTCCGCTGGCCATAACAACGCAAGTGCAGTAACCCGACTTCCAGCCGATCTTGACATCAGCCAGCCTGTGTTCATAAATAGCCTCAAATATCTCGCAAAGATCACCCTCCAGCATAGGAAGAACGACCTGCGTTTCAGGGTCGCCGAAACGGCAGTTGTATTCAATTACCTTTGGACCATTAGGGGTGAGCATAAGTCCGAAATACAAACAGCCCTCAAAAGTCCTGCCCTCAGCATTCATTGCATTTATAGTCGGCAGGAAGATCTTCTCCATGCACTCCTTGGCAATGTCATCAGTGTAGTAAGGGTTAGGTGCAACAGTACCCATTCCGCCTGTGTTCAGACCCTTGTCGCCGTCCAACGCTCTCTTGTGATCCATTGAAGAGATCATAGGAACAACAGTCTTGCCGTCAGTGAATGAAAGCACAGAAACCTCCGGACCTGTGAGATATTCCTCCACAACGATAGTGGAACTGCTCTCACCGAACTGCTTGTCATCTATCATGGAGTGTATAGCCTCCACAGCCTCTTTCTCACTCTCCGCCAAAATAACGCCCTTGCCAAGTGCAAGTCCGTCAGCTTTTATAACAGCAGGGTATGTGTTCTGTTCCTTGACATATTTTATAGCGTCCTCACTGTTTGTGAACACCTCGTATTTGGCTGTAGGAATATTGTATTTCTTCATAAGATCCTTAGAAAAGACCTTTGAACCCTCGATTATAGCCGCATTTTTCTTAGGACCAAAGGTCTTAAAACCCTCAGCCTGCAAAGCGTCTACCATTCCAAGTACAAGCGGATCGTCAGGTGCAACAGCCACCATGTCTACTTTAAGCTTCTTTGCCAGAGCCACAACGCCCTCGATATCCGTTGCCGCAACATCAAAACATTCTGCATAGCGTGAAATGCCACCGTTTCCGGGTGTGCAGTAAAGCTTTCCTACCTTAGGGGACTCCGCAAGCTTCATAACGATAGCGTGTTCACGTCCGCCTCCGCCAACAACTAATATGTCCATTTTCAGACCTCCTCAGTGTGTTTTTCCAATTATAACAATACCGCACACCTATGCTGTGCGGTATCGTCATTTATTTACTTCGTATATTATTACTTAAGCTCAAAGCTGTCAAGAACTGTCTTGAACTCGTCAGAAAGCTTGCTGTAAGCGTTCTCGCTTGCACCATATGTTATAACAACAAGGTTGCCGTTGTCAGAAGTGATTATCTGATTGAGCAGTACCTTCTGTGAGCCGATCTCGCCTGTTACGTCAACAATGTAAGCGTCCTTGCCAGCAAACTTATCTTCCTTGTCGTTTGTAACAGTGTAGCCGTCCATGGAATTATATGTTTGCTTGATCTGGTCAGCATAATCACTTGCTGTAAGACCATTGAGCAGATCGTTTGACATTGAGATAACGTTGATAGAAGCAGACTCAAGCTCGGCATCATCGCCTGCGTCAGCGTATGTGAACATTACGTCAACACCAGCGGACTCCTGCATTGCCCACTTCTTTGAGTCGATCTTGAAAGTATACAGATCGCTTGTGTAAACGTCATTCTCATATGTGCCTTTAGCCTCGTCGCCAGTGCTTGTTGTGTCGTCAGCAGAAGTTGTTGTGTCAGCAACTGACTCCTCAGGTGCAGCAGTTGTAGTTGTTGTGTCAGCCTTAGACTCGACAGCAGGTGCGGCTGTAGTTGTAGTAGTTGTTGTTTTAGCCTCCGCCTTTGACTCGTTCTCAGAATCATTTGACTCTGAGCAGCCTGTAACTGCGAATACCATTGACAGTGCCATGAGTGATGCAAGTAACTTTTTCATAATAAATTTCTCCTTTTTTTCTTGACCTTTATTGTTTTGCATTAATGCACAAAAATTAGTGATGGAACAATCTTATTCCAGTGAATGCCATTGCCATGTTGTACTTGTTGCAAGTCATGATAACATGATCGTCCCTGATAGATCCGCCTGGCTCGGCAATGTAAGCCACACCGCTCTTTTTAGCCCTCTCGATGTTGTCGCCGAATGGGAAGAAAGCGTCAGAACCAAGGCAAACGCCTGTGTTCTTTGCAAGCCATTCCTTCTTTTCAGCCTCAGTGAGCACCTCAGGCTTTACCTTGAATGTGTTCTGCCATACGCCCTCAGCCAGTACATCATCATGCTCGTCAGAAATGTAAACGTCGATAGCGTTATCTCTGTCAGGACGTCTTATGTTGTCAACGAACTGAAGTCCAAGAACCTTTGGGTGCTGTCTGAGCCACCAGATGTCAGCCTTGTTTCCTGCCAGTCTTGTGCAGTGTATTCTTGACTGCTGACCTGCACCGATACCGATAGCCTGACCGTCCTTTACATAGCAAACGCTGTTAGACTGTGTGTATTTAAGTGTGATAAGTGAGATAACAAGATCAGTTTTCTTGTCCTCAGGGATCTCCTTGTTGTCTGTCACGATATTTGTGAGCATATCGTTGTCTATTTTCAGCTCGTTTCGACCCTGTTCAAAAGTTACGCCGAAAACCTGCTTTCTCTCAATAGGTGCAGGAATATAGTTCTCATCTATCTTGATGATGTTGTATGTACCCTTTCTCTTTGACTTGAGTATCTCAAGAGCCTCGTCAGTGTAGCCCGGTGCAATGATACCGTCAGAAACCTCTCTCTGAATCATCTTTGCAGTGCAAGCGTCACACTCGTCAGAAAGTGCGATAAAATCGCCGTATGATGACATTCTGTCAGCACCTCTTGCTCTCGCATAAGCGCTTGCAAGTGGAGTAAGCTCGCCCAGATCGTCAACAAAATATATCTTCTTTTCGACCTCGCTCAAAGGCTTGCCGATAGCAGCGCCCGCAGGTGAAACGTGCTTGAAAGAAGTTGCCGCACACATACCTGTTGCCTTTTTAAGCTCTCTTACCAACTGCCAGCCGTTGAATGCGTCAAGCAGATTGATGTAACCGGGCTTGCCGTTGAGTACCTCGATAGGGAGATCCTTGCCATCCTCCATAAATACTCTTGACGGCTTCTGATTAGGGTTGCAGCCGTATTTCAAAAGCATTTCATTTGCCATAATTTTTACCTCCTGTTTATATGAATAAGCCTTAGTTCATTGCAAATATTGCCACTCCTGCCATTACTGCCACAAGCAGTACCGCAGCGAATGAGATATAGAAAAGCAGTATGAGCTTGCCCTTGCTTTTCTCCTTAACGTCCCACTTCTTCGAGGGGATACTAGGTCTTGTCACACCCATTATTATCGGCATGATGAGCAGATATCCAAGCATACCGAGTATAAGGTTTATGCTCGGCGTATCGTCCATATTCTTCATGAGCAGAAAAATAGGTATCACAATAAGAATGTGCGCCAGCACCATGAATACTCGCCATATCCTGCGCTGTTTTATCTTTTTGTCCCTTATGCCGTTGAGTTCTTCCTCAGAAGCTTTTCTCTTTAGAAATTCTTCCTGCCTGAGCCTTACTTCTTCAAGCTTCGCCTCATCAACTATCTTGACCGTCCTGGTGCCGTCGTCAATGTAGTTCTGAGTGCCGCAGTAAGGGCAGTAGACGATCTTCTTATCGTCCTCTATCGTTATTTCACCGCCGCAGTTTTTGCACTGAAGTGCGATAAGTTCCAACTTGCTCCCCCCTGACTATTTGATGAAACGTAAGTAAAGCTTGCCCACTCCGAAGAATATCGCAGTGAACGTGATGTAGAAAAGCACCGCAGTTTTTATCCTGCCCATGCCCCCAGCGTTCCTCGGTTTAATAAGCGCCATTATCACAGGCAGAGCCACCCATAAGCATATGGAAGCGATTATTGCAAATACAGACTGATACATCACCGCACCGCTGAATACAAGCGTGAATATAACGTGCAAAACGATGCAAGCTATTATCCACCCCTGCTTCTGTGAAGCGTTCTTGTATCTGCCGCTCGCCTCCTCGTCACGAAGCTTCTGGTCAAAGTCTGATACCTCTTTATTGAGCTTTATCTCTTTGAGCCTTGCTTCGTCAATGACGTTTATTATCCTGTTTCCGTCATCGAGCAGTATCTGCGATCCGCAGTATTTGCAGAACGTCTTTTTCTGTCCCTCGTGAACTTCAAGCTCGCCGCCGCATTTGGGACATTTTAATGCAACTAACTCCATTTTTTCTATACTCCTGCTTCGCTTTAGGGATATTACTTGCTGTACTTATTTATAACCTTAGAAACAGCCTTGCCGCTTGCGATATCAATGTATCTAACAAACAGCGAAACCTTGTTGTCCTCGTTGAGAGCCTCCCAAAGCTTGCCCGTGAACTCTTCGATATCATTTGGTATCTCTACCTTCTTAGGCTCGCCCTCAAAGCTTGGCAGAGGATTTCCGTCACCCATGTAAGTGTGGATAAAATGACCCACGCCGTCAAGAGGGTCAGTGTATGTATAAGTAAATCTCTCACAGCAATCAGGATCTCCGTCAGCAGATTTGAGTATGCTCATAGCATAATTATATGCGCCGTTCTCAACGTGCATGATACCTGAAATACGAGGAGTGTAGTTTGGAGCGTCGTCCTCATACTGTCTCGTCCTCAGTGACTGCTCAAAAGTCTGCTGCTTGTCCATAAGCTCGTAGATAGTGTCCGTCTGATCGCCGTTTGTAACGATAGTCTTGTTTCCAAGCACACGAACAGGGGAGTATATAATAAGGTGTGGGTCAGAAAGCTTGCTAGGGTCAGCAGCTTCTGTCTTTATGCCGTCCTCAGTTTCCGTGAAAACTCTGTTTCTGGAATTAACACTTCTGCCCATGATAAAATAAGCCGTTACCGCACTCTTTCCGTCAGCAGACTTGCCTATAACTATTCCTCTGCCCGGATATGAGTTGCTTTTAAGCTCGTCATAAATATTAAGGGTCTTCATATCTTGTCCTCCATAATTTTTCTCAGTCTTTAAGGTCAACGTAAGCCTTGCCGTCCTTAATGCTTATCCTGTCCTCGCAGAACAGCGAAACCGCCTTAGGCAAAAGCTTCCATTCAACGTTTTCCATTATCTTCTTCTGTAAACTTTCAGGCGTTTCGTCATTTGCAACATCTACAGCACCCTGCAAAATTATCGCTCCGGCGTCAGCCTTTTCGTTTACAAAATGTATAGTCGCACCCGATACCTTTACGCCGTATTCAAGAGCCTTTTCATGAACTCTAAGTCCGTAAAAGCCCTCACCGCAGAATGACGGTATAAGCGCAGGGTGAACGTTTATTATCCTGTAAGGATAAGCCTTTGTGACGCACTCGTCAAGAATGACCATAAATCCGGCCAGCACCACAAGGTCAGCACCTTGTCTGTTAAGCTCAGCCAGAATAGCCTCGCTGTAACTCTTGCTGTCAGCATATTCCTTTCTCGGAATAACGACAGTGCTGATACCTGCATTTTTCGCCCTCTCCAGAGCATAAGCACCCTCCTTCGAGGATATAACGCAGGTTATCTTGCCGTTTTTTATAATGCCGCTTTTTTCAGCGTCAATAAGCGCCTGTAAGTTTGTTCCGCCGCCCGAAACAAGCACGCATATCTTCTTCATATCTCTTTACCCTTAGCAGATGATAACGCCCATGTCAGAGTCAACAAGCTCGCCCAGAACGTAAGCTTCTTCGCCTGCCGCCTTGATAGCTTCGATAGCCTTGTCAGCGTCAGCCTTGTCAACAACAACTGTCATACCAACGCCCATGTTGAATGTGTTGAACATATCTCTCTCAGGAATGTTTCCTGTCTTTGCGATAACGTCGAAAATAGGAAGCACCTGAACGTCGCTTCTTGCTATCTTAACAGAAAGACCGCTTGGAAGTGAACGTGGAATGTTCTCATAGAATCCGCCGCCTGTGATGTGAGATATAGCCTTTACCTTAACAGAATCAAGCAGGCTCATAACAGCCTTTACATATATCTTTGTAGGTGTGAGAAGTGTCTCGCCAAGTGTCTTGCCAAGCTCGTCATAGTGAACAGAAAGAGTCTTTTCGTCAACGCTGAATACCTTTCTTACCAGTGAGAAGCCGTTTGAGTGTACACCGCTTGACTTGATAGCTATCATAACGTCCCCGGCCTTCTGAGTGCTTGGGTCAAGTATCTTGTCCTTGTCAACAACGCCAACAGAGAAGCCTGCAAGGTCATATTCGTCAACAGGGTAGAAACCAGGCATCTCAGCCGTTTCGCCACCGATAAGCGCACAGCCTGACTGTACACAGCCCTCTGCTACGCCAGAAACTATCTGAGCTATCTTCTCAGGATAGTTCTTGCCAACAGCGATGTAGTCAAGGAAAAACTGTGGCTTTGCACCGCAGCAGATAATGTCGTTTACGCACATTGCCACGCAGTCGATACCAACTGTGTCATGCTTGTCCATAAGAAAAGCTATCTTGAGCTTTGTGCCAACGCCGTCTGTGCCTGAAACGAGAACAGGCTTTGTGATACCTGTCATGTCAAGCTCAAACAGACCGCCGAAGCCGCCGATGCCGCTGAGAACACCGCTCGTCATGGTCCTTGCAACGTGCTGCTTCATAAGCTCAACTGCCTTGTAGCCTGCCGTTACGTCAACGCCTGCTTCCTTGTAGCTGTTTGAAAAACTGTTTGTATTCATGATAAAATATCCTTTCAGTTATTTACTTCTTTTCCGATATCTTCGATTCAAATTTGTCCTTAGGCATATCCTTAGGAACTTCGATAGGGTATTTCTCTGTAAAGCAGCCTACGCAGAAATCACACTTTGAATTTCCCGCAAGCTTTTTAACGCTTTCAACACTGAGATATCCCAAGCTGTCTGCACCGATATATTCGCATATTTCTTCATTGGTCATCTTGCAGGCGATAAGATTTTCCTTGCTGTCTATATCCGTTCCGAAATAGCATGGTGCAATGAATGCAGGGGAGGAGATACGAACGTGAACTTCCTTTGCACCTGCGTCCCTCAGCAGCTTGACTATACGTCCCGAAGTCGTTCCTCTGACGATACTGTCGTCTATCATAACGACCCTCTTGCCCTTAACAGTGCTTGAAATAGCGTTGAGCTTTATCTTGACGGAGTTCGTCCTCTCTGTTTGGCTAGGCTGAATGAACGTCCTGCCTATGTATCTGTTCTTGATAAATCCAATGCCGTATGGTATGCCGCTTTCCTGAGAAAATCCCAGCGCAGCGTCAAGTCCCGAGTCAGGCACGCCTATGACGATATCAGCGTCAACAGGGTGTTCTCTCCAAAGATATTTTCCTGCCCTGAGCCTTGCCATGTGAACGCTCGATCCCTCGATAACAGAGTCAGGTCTAGCAAAATATACATATTCAAATACGCATATAGTACCCTTTTTACCACAGTGAGTCGTGATAGAGTTCACACCGTTTTTGTCAATAACTATCATTTCACCTGGTTTAAGATCTCTTATGTATTCAGCGCCGATGCTGTCAAAAGCACAGGTCTCCGACGCTACCACATAGCCGTCGTCTATC
The DNA here is from genome assembly GCF_040924265.1 of Ruminococcus sp. RTP21198st1_G1_RTP21198_201120. Classification (NCBI taxonomy): domain Bacteria; kingdom Bacillati; phylum Bacillota; class Clostridia; order Eubacteriales; family Oscillospiraceae; genus Ruminococcus; species Ruminococcus sp. RTP21198st1_G1_RTP21198_201120. The sequence continues at coordinate 4,348 of NZ_JBCOMH010000007.1, read as the reverse complement.
TTTCCGAGGCAAAGGGGTCTGAAGCCGTCAGGATCTCTCGCCGCAATAAGCTTTGTCGGCGACATAACGAGCAGCGAATACGCACCCTTTATCCTGTACATAGCCTTTTCAAGAGCCGCCTGTATAGACGGTGCTCTAAGACGTTCCTCGGTTATGGCGTATGATATGACCTCAGTATCATTTGTGCTGTGGAATATCATGCCCTTGTTTTCATATTGCTCTCTAAGTTCTCTTGCGTTAGTAAGATTGCCGTTGTGAGCGATAGCCATAGGACCTTTTATGTGACGAACAACAAGCGGCTGAGCGTTTGAAGCATTGCAGTTGCCTGTAGTCGAATATCTCACATGACCTATAGCAATATTGCCCTTGCCGAGCCGTTCGAGAGTTTCCTTGTCAAAAACCTGATTGACAAGACCCACGTCCTTGTGATAGCTGAACACGCCGTCGTCGTTTACAACGATACCGCAGCTTTCCTGACCTCTGTGCTGTAAAGCGTAAAGAGATACATAAGTCTGAGCCGCAACATCGCTTGTCTTGTTAGTATAAATGCCGAAAACGCCGCATTCTTCATGGATACCTGTTACCAATTAAATCATTCCCTTCCGTTCCAGCAGTAGGTGCAAAGCTCACAGCTTGGCAGACCCACAGCCTTTACAGTGCCTTCAAGCGACTGGAATTCAACAGAGGTAAGCTTAAGTCTTCTGCATATCTCGTCCCTGAGGAGCTTGCCACGCTCAGTGCTTGAATCGCTGTATTCTTCAATGTATTTAACTCCCTCGATACCCTCGTTCTCATCAATGATCTGTCTTGCGATAAGTTCAAGCTCCGAGGTGCTGCGTGAAAAGTTTAGATACTTGCAGCCATACATGATAGGAGGACAGGCTGATCTCATGTGGACTTCCTTTGCACCGTTCTCATAAAGAAACTCAACAGTTTCCCTCATCTGAGTTCCTCTGACGATACTGTCGTCAACGAACAGAAGCTTCTTGCCCTCGATAAGTTCGTGAACAGGTATAAGCTTCATCTTCGCAACTCTGTTTCTCATAGACTGGCTTGTTGGCATAAAGCTTCTAGGCCATGTAGGAGTGTATTTGATGAACGGTCTTGCAAAAGGTATGCCGCTTTTGTTTGCATATCCTATAGCGTGAGGAACGCCCGAATCAGGTATTCCGCAAACGAAATCAACGTCAGGGAGCCTGCCGTTTTTCATATCGTTCTCTGCCATTATCTCACCGTTGCGTGTTCGCATAAGTTCAACGTTCACGCCCTCATAGCAAGCGGTAGGGTAGCCGTAATAAGTCCAAAGGAAAGTGCAGATCTTTTTCTTGTCTGTACCTTCGCTGAGGATATTGTAGCCGTCCTTGGTTATCTCAGTTATCTCTCCCGCCTTTAGTTCATGACAGGTGGAGTATCCAAGCTTCTGATATGCAAATGATTCAAAAGAAAAGCAATATCCGTCAGAACGCTGTCCTATTATAATAGGAAGCCGTCCGTCCTTATCTCTGGCAACGATCATCGACTTGTCTGTCATTATTGCAAGTGACATCGTGCCTTCTATCTTGTCCTGTGCGTATCTTATGCCGTCAACAAAGCTGTCCTTCTGTGCGATCAGCGCACCGATAAGCCCTGCGGAATTGATAGAGCCGCTGCTCATTGTTTCAAAGTTTGCGCAGCCCTTTTCAAGCAGTTCGTCAGCCAGTTTAGCGGCATTTTGTATTACACCGATAGAGCACACTGCGTAAAGTCCTAACTTCGAGCGTACCATTATCGGCTGAGGATCTGTGTCGCTTATGCAGCCGATACAGATGTTTCCTCTCATTTTGTCAACGTCTTTTTCAAATTTAGTACGAAATGGTGAGTTTTCAATGCTGTGAATATTTCTCTGAAAGCCAAGCTCAGGGGAGAATGAAGTCATTCCGCCCCGCCTTGTGCCTAAGTGTGAATGATAGTCGGTCCCGAAGAAAACGTCCTGAATACAGTCATTAGCTGAAACAGCTCCGAAAAAACCGCCCATAGATATTATTCTCCCATTACTCTCTTTATCATCTCATGGTAAGCCTCTTCAACGCCGCCCATGTCTCTTCTGAATCTGTCCTTGTCGAGCTTCTCATGTGTCTTAGAATCCCAGAAACGGCAAGTATCAGGTGAGATCTCGTCAGCAAGAAGTATCTTTCCGTGGAATCTGCCGAACTCGATCTTGAAGTCGATAAGGTCAATGCCGATGTTCTTGAAGAAGCCAAGCATGAACTCATTTACCTTGAAAGCATACTTTGTGATATCCTCGATCTCTTCCTCAGTAGCAAGACCAAGACCAAGAGCATAATACTTGTTGATGAATGGGTCGCCAAGCTCGTCGCACTTGTAGCTGAACTCAAGTGTAGGCTGCTTGAGCTTTGTGCCTTCCTCGATACCGAGCTTCTTTGAGAAGCTTCCTGCTGCAACGTTTCTTACGATAACTTCCAGCGGAACGATCTCGACCTTCTTAACGATAGTCTCTCTGTCAGAGATCTCCTCAACAAGATGAGTAGGGATACCCTCTTTTTCAAGAAGCTTGAACATATAGTTTGTCATTTTGTTATTGATAGCACCCTTGCCAACGATAGTGCCTTTCTTCTCGCCGTTGAAAGCAGTAGCGTCGTCCTTGTAGTCAACGATAACAAGATCAGGATCGTTAGTAGCGAATACTTTCTTAGCCTTGCCCTCATAGAGCTGTTCTGTCTTTACGATGTTTTCCATAGATTTATTCCTCCATAAAATTATTTACATTATTTATATGATATACCGAAAACATATCCACTGCCGTTTCAATATGTAGGAGCGAACATCGTTCGCCCGCCGACAGCAAAACTTCCCCAATATATCAAATATAACATACAGCCGAGCTATATGTCTGTATCAAAAATCAAAGTGCAGCGAGCTTGTCCTGCAAAGCCTTGTCCTTAGCCACAACGCCGTCTATCATGTCTTTCTTAGCCTTTTCAAGCTTTTCAGCCAGTCCCTCATCAGAAAGAGCCAGCATCTGGATAGCAAGGATAGCAGCATTTTTAGCACCGTCCACAGCTACCGTAGCAACAGGGATACCGCTTGGCATCTGAACAGTGGCGAGCAGAGCGTCCATGCCGTCGAAATTAGCACCCTTGCAAGGGATACCGATAACAGGCAGAGTTGTGTGACCTGCAATAACGCCGGCGAGATGAGCAGCCATACCTGCGGCACAGATGATAACGCCGAATCCGTTATCCTTAGCCTTGTCAGCGAAATCGCTTGCAAGAGCAGGAGTTCTGTGAGCAGACATAACATGACATTCATAAGGAACGCCGTAAGCCTTGAGTTCCGCAACAGCCTTGCTGACAACAGGAAAATCGCTGTCAGAGCCCATTATAACCGCAACTTTTTTCATTCTTTCATACCTCCGAGTAAAACAAAAAATTACAAATAAAAAAACTGCAACAATAGTGTTGCAGTTTAGTCAGTGCATAATTACATTGTGTGAGTGCAGAAAATTAAGGCGGGACGCAGTTATACTCAATGATCCGCCGATAAATGAATATGTAATTGGTGAAAAACAGCACATTTCAGCCATATATCTCTCCTGAATACATACAAAAATACTGCACAATATCGTCAGACAGCAGGGCATAGACCGAGCCGTCTGTGTAAGGTCATTTTACCGTTTTTTCTCCATAACAGCGTACAAAGCCTTACAATAATATTGTACAATATTTATAGATAAATTTCAACACATATTTATATAAAATTTATATCAATTAATCTTTGATTTATTGTGAAATTTGTCTACATTAACTTTTTGTTCAGAAAATACTTGTATCAGTGATCTGACCGTTTGACAAGCTGTTGACGAGACCACGCATTTCCTCTTTGGAGCGAATACAGTGTGCCGAGTCGATTATCTGCTGTCTTTGAAGCGGATCCAGCTTAGCAAAGTAAGCATATGCCGCAGGCACCTGAGCAAGAGCCATAGACAGCCCCAGCGGTAATTCCTGCCCGTGAGCAAAAGAGTTGTTTTTCATTTTTATCACCTCCGCATATATTATTTCCCGGGCAATAAAAAATTAAACCCTTACGATCTTATATGTGATACTGCATAATTTATCGCATCGTAATTTGTACAAACAAATGATTTATATTTTAATTTGACAACATTTCTGCAATTGTTGCATTTTTTATGCAACAAAAGTGGCGATTTTCGGGATAAGTATAAGGATATTATCCCAAATCGAATATCCTGCAAGGTAGCAGTGTATGAGGACACATTTTGTCAACGTGAGTTAGGTGAACACGATGAGAGGTTCTGATCGCACAGAAAAGCACTTCCTGCACCTTGTTT